>JAPKYJ010000027.1 GCA_026394375.1 Methanomassiliicoccales archaeon | reverse complement strand
ATGCCCGCCCGGTGCAGGTCGCGCTTGGCGACGATCTGCCCTTCTGTTATGTATCCAGTCAGGTCGGCGATCGGATGGGTGATGTCGTCGCCTGGCATAGATAGTATAGGGATCTGGGTGATCGAGCCGGTCTTTCCCTTGATACGGCCGGCACGCTCGTAGAGCGTGGCGAGGTCGGTGTACATGTATCCAGGATAGCCGCGACGACCGGGCACTTCCTCACGCGCAGCGCCGATCTGGCGCAGCGCCTCGCAGTAGTTGGTGATGTCGGTCAATATCACGAGGACGCTCATGCCCAATTGGTATGCCAGGTACTCGGCGGTTGTTAGTGCAAGCCGAGGAGTGATGATGCGTTCGATGGCCGGGTCGTCTGCAAGGTTCATGAAAACCACCGCGCGCTTGAGTGCGCCGGTCCTCTCGAAGTCCTTCATGAAGTACTGCGCCTCTTCGTTGGTGATGCCCATCGCGCCGAAGACCACGGCGAACTCCTCGTTCTTGCCTAGGACCTTGGCCTGACGGGCGATCTGCAGAGCGATATCGTTGTGCGGCAGACCGCTTCCTGAGAAGATAGGCAACTTCTGACCTCGGACCAGGGTGTTCATGCCATCGATGGTCGATATCCCGGTCTGGATGAATTCTCGCGGATTATCCCTGGCCCAGGGATTGATGGCCGCGCCGATGATGTCGAGCCGGTCGTCCGGAACGATCTTCGGGCCGCCATCCAACGGTTCGCCAGAACCGGACAATATGCGCCCGAGCATGTCCTGGGACACAGGCATCTTCAGGGTCTCGCCGGTAAACCTTGCGCCTGCGGCCCTTTCGATTCCCGAGGTTCCTTCGAACATCTGGATGACCACGACGTCGTGAGAGGTGTCGAGCACCTGACCGCGACGCTCCTCGCCGTTAGGCAGGGTAACGACGGCGATCTCACCGTAGCCGACCGGCTCGGTCTTCTCCACGAAAACCAACGGCCCTGCGATCTGGGAGATGGTTCTGTACTCTTTGCTCGTCATCTACTTCCCTCCCAAGGCATCGAAGGCTTTGTCCATCTCGTTGCCGATGTCAGCTAGCTCCTGGTCCACGTTCTCCTCGAACTTGGACTTACCCAGCCTGGTGCGCAATGGCATGTTGGAAATGACATCGACCAGGACCTCGTTCTCCACCGCTTTCTTGGACAGGTCGGCGAAGCGCTTGATGGTCTTCAGGACGATGTACTGGCGCGGCATCGGGCTGTAGGTGTCCACCGCGTGATAGGCGTTCTGCTGCAGGACGATCTCACGGATCATCCTAGCGACTTCCAGCGTGAGCTTCTGCTCCTCTGGCAGGGCGTCCGAACCCACTAGTTGGACGACCTCCTGCAATTCCGACTCCTTCTGCAAAACTTCCATGGCCCAGCTGCGGAGCTCGGGGAAGTCCTGCGCCACGTTGCTCCTGTACCAGCTATCCAACGTTCCAGTGTACAATGAGTAGGATGTCAGCCAATTGATGGCCGGGAAGTGCCGGCGCTCGCGGAGCTTGGAATCCAGCGCCCAGAACACCCGCACGATGCGCAATGTCGCCTGGGTGACCGGTTCGGACAGATCTCCACCAGGCGGGGATACCGCTCCGACCACGGACACCGACCCGGTATTGCCGGAGTAGGTGTTGGCTCGGCCAGCTCTCTCATAGAACTCTGATAACCGAGCAGACAGATAAGCCGGGAAGCCTTCCTCTCCAGGCATCTCTTCCAGACGCGAGGATATTTCTCTCATGGCCTCGGCCCAACGTGATGTGGAATCTGCCATCAAGGAAACATCGTAGCCCATGTCGCGGTAGTATTCCGCGACGGTCATACCAGTGTACACGGAAGCTTCCCTGGCCGCCACTGGCATATTGGAGGTGTTGGCGATGAGCACCGTTCGGCCCATGAGCGGCTTCTTGGTCTTGGGGTCCTCCAGTTCCGGGAACAGGCTGAGCACCTCGGTCATCTCGTTGCCTCGTTCGCCGCATCCGATGTAGACCACGATGTCCGCATCGGACCATTTTGCCAGCTGCTGCTGCGTGACCGTCTTGCCGGTACCGAAGCCGCCAGGTATGGCGGCGGTCCCGCCCTTGGCGATGGGGAAGAGGGTGTCCAGAATGCGCTGGCCGGTCAAGAGGGGGATGTCCGGCATGAGCTTCCGGCTGACCGGGCGACCGAAGCGCACCGGCCACTTCTGCATCATTGTGATCTCCTTTCCATCGATGACGGCGACGGGGTCCGTGACAGTGAAATCACCCGCCTTGATCTCCTGCACCGTGCCGTTGACGCCGACAGGCACGAGCACCCGATGGGTTATGGAGCGCTCGGGCGCGGTACCGAGGATCATCCCCTGGGTGACCTTGTCGCCCTTCTTGACCGTGGGGGCGAAGGCGTATTTGGCATTGCGGTCCAGAGTGGGGGCGGTGACGCCTCGGGTGATGAAGTTGCCCATGGCCTTCATCAGTTCCGGGAGCGGTCTCAGGATACCATCGTACACAGAGCCCAAGAGCCCCGGTCCCAGCTCGGCCACCAACGGCATGCCTGTGGAAACGACCGGCTCTCCCGGCCGAACGCCAGAGGTATCCTCGTACACCTGAATGACCGTCTTGTTCCCCACAATCTTGATGACCTCACCCATGAGCTTCTCTTTGCCCACTAGGATGACATCATACATCCTCGGGGTAATCCCGGTCGCAGTCACCACAGGGCCTGCTACCCTGCTAATCTCGCCTAGGTTCGCCATTTCAACCCCTCTCAGTCTTGTACAGGTCAACGCCAATCGCTCTCTTCACCTTCTCACGAAGGTCCCCTTCGCCCCTGCCCACCGGCACGACCACCGGGGCGATGCTGTCCAGCACCTTCTTGCGGGCGAGTACGCTAAGAATGTCAAGATCAGTGGAACTGACCGCCAGCACTCCGATGGAGGAGTCCTGCAGCAGTTCGAGTATCTTCTGCTCGTAGTCCTTCGAAGCGGCAGTGTACACCCTCTTGATGCCCGCCAGCCTGAAACCGAGCACGAACTCCTCGTTCCCCAACACAGCTATGTCCATCAGATCACCAGCAGTCTCTTGATAAGCTCTGCATCCAGTCCGCTCTCTTTGCCCCGAGCGATGATGCGGATGTTGTCAACTTCGTTCTTCTTGCGGATCATGTAATCGATGATAGGAAGCACGGACAGCGGATACACGTGTGAGAAGGTCTCCGCCTGCTTCTGCGCGTATCGCTTCATGGCCAGGGAAACCCCGGTCATGGACTTGGTCTGCTTCATGACCTCCAGCGAATCCTTGATGTGCTCGTAGAAGGAGAACTTGGACAGCTCGGAGGCCAGCGCCTCCAGCCCTTCCACCGCTGCCAGGCGGGCGAACTCCTTCTGGTTGAGCTCCTCCCCACCCACGATATGGTAGGTTACGACCTTATCGGCCGTCAGGCCTTCAAGCTTTAACCTCAGCAGCGTCATGAGATTGGTGGCATCGATCTCTCGGCGCACGTAGCTCAAGAAGCGCTGCTCCGGCTTGCGCTTCGGGTTCACCGCCTGCAACAGCTTCTCGTAGTATGTCCTATCCAGGTAATCCTCGAGCGGTGAAAGGGTTCCCTCCTTCTCATAGGCAGCGCGCACCTCTTCGGGTATCGACATGTCGTAGCGCCCAAGCGCATCCAGAACCTCGGGTGTCGACCCCAGCGCCATCAGCGCGTTCAGGTCGTCCTCCTTCAGTCGGCCTGCGACCACCAGGTCCTCGCGGATATCCTCCACTGAAGCGCCATAGTACTTGCCGCGAAGGATGGTCTTGATGTTCCAGGCATCCCACCGCCCCAGGTAGGAAACGATCATGTCTTGAAGCTCGCCCTTGGTGAAGCCGAGGATCTCGGTGTACATGCGCGCCAGATTGCGACTCGTGCCCAGCTCGATGAGGTTGACGCCGTCCCAGCGGGAAGCGAGCTCGCTCATCTCCGTCTTGTATTGGGTCTCGCCCAGGAAGCGCCCGATCTCATTCAGGTCCATCAGCATGAACTTGGGGTAGTTGTCTTTGGTGAGCAATAGGCTCTTCTTCGCCTTGACCCTGGCGCATGCGTATGGATAGTTCCCCTTCTTCTTACCCAGGTTGGGCCACATCACTTCACCCGAACAAGAGGTTAGACACGTTCTTCAATTCCTTCTCCCAGATCCCTTCGAGGATGGTCTTGAACCGGTAGTCGAGACGGACCATTCCGTCCATGGATTCGAGCACCAGGCCGGCTTCCATGTCCGTTTCCTGCGCGGAACCGACTCCAGGTATACCCAACAACAGCCCGCCTTCGCCCTTGGGACAATACACCTTGGGGTTGGGGATGACCTTGCTACCCATGGCCATGATGCGGCCGTAGAGCTGCCCCTTCTCGGCGTCGCTCATCTTGGCCAGGTCCTGCAGCACCTCCCGGAAGGCACGGTCCAGCAGCTCCTTTCTCGCGTTGAGGACTATCCTCTTCGCCTCCAGCTCTGCGCTTGAGGTCTCCTGTTGCCTCAGGCGCTTCAGCGCCTCCTCGAGCTGCTTGTCGCGCTCCTTCTGTTTGCTGGCAACGTTGTCTTGCGCCAGCTGGAGGATGGAGGTCTTCTCCTTCTCCGCTGATTGGATGAGCTGGTCGGCGTCCCTTCTAGCGCTCTCCAGTATGTCTCCGACTACTTTGTCCAGCGCCATGAACAGGCCTCACGAAAGATGCCCGAGGGCGCTCACATCTTGGTCCAGAGCAGGATCGCCATGACCAGTCCGAAGATGACGATGGTCTCGGGAATGACGGTAAGGATAAGACCCTTACCGAACAGTTTCTCATCCTCAGCCATCGCTCCCACCGCGGCGGAACCGATGTCCTTCTCCGCCCACGCGGAGGCAAGCCCAGTCATTGCTACCGCCAATCCCGCGCCAATCGCAATCATGCCCGATTCTATTGCCATTTTCTTTCACCTACCTTTCTGCTGTGTACTTCCTTACTATTTTCAGCGGATCGAACTTCGACCCGCCTCCAGTATAGAACTTTTGGAACAGTTCGACATAATGGAGCCTAACGGAGTGCAGCCCTGCGGACAGCACAGCCAGAACGAATATCGTCAGATGCCCGAGAGCGAAGACGACGATGCCGAAGACCAGCATCACCCCGCCCGAGGGCGCCAACATCTCGATGGAGATCACATTGAACGCCAACGCCATTCCCGCCTTGGACATGCCGATGGCGGCGAGACGAGTGTAAGAGACGATGTTGCTCGCAAGCCCCGGCAGTTCCAACAGCGCCCTCCCGCCCTCTCCAACGAGCCCAATGGCGAGCCCCGGGAGCAGAAAGCCAAGTCCGAGGAGGAACCGCGTGTCGTCGAAGCCCACGGGCTTGTTGAGGACGAGGAGGTCCAGAATGAAGACGAGCATGAACGCGCCGCCCAACATTATCAATATCCAGCTGAACTTGTGGAAGACGGCCTGCTTGACCCCATGCCTCATCATCTCGTTGAAGAAGCCCAGTCCGTAGCCGATGAACAGGTGGACGATGCCGATCCAGATGGTGATGTAGAGCAGCACCTTCACGTCGTGCAGTTTGCTGAGTAGTCCCATCGGTATGCCGAAGAGGTCTTGGGGCAGGTTGTATTGAAGCATGGACGACCAAGAAAGCTCGTTGCCGTAGGGGTAGAGCGCCTTTAGATGCGCCAGGGTTTCCCCTGGCTCCACCACCCATTGAGGCGCAAAGTGCATCCCGAAGGCCTCCCCGAACAGGAATATGCCGAAGATGGTGGCCCAAATGCCACCGAAGAAGAGCATGGTGGAGATGGTCTTCCACTCGTTGCTTCGCACCTTCTTCAGCCCGAGCAGGCCGAGGATGATGAACGGTATTCCATAGCCGATGTCCCCGACCATAAGGCCGAAGAACAGTGGGAAGGTGATTGCCAGAACGTTGGACGGGTCGATCTCGTTGTACTTCGGGACCGAGAGAAGCTCGGTGAGGAAAGTGAACCTGGAGACCGGTTTCTTGGCCGAGGATTTGACCGGGGGTTCCTCCACAACGTGTCCCTCTGCCACGCCCGGATGCGCCTCCTCTGGGTGGGTATGCTCCTTTCGAGGGGCGTTCTCCAGTACCTCGACGTGCACGTCGTCGCTCAGCTTGTCGTGCAGCCCTTTCTGCACTTCGACGAGGGCTTTGGTCGGCACCCAGGCGTCGATGACGAAGGAGTGCGCCGTCGCTCCCGCCCGCAGGGGGAACTCGGCCTTCTCCACTTGGATGCTCAGATGCTCCTCGGAGGCGAGGATGAACGCTTCGTGCTTCTCGCGCAACTTGGCGATCTTGCCCTCCGCCTCCTCCAACGACGTGGTCAGTGCTTCGATCTCCTTATCGATGCCCTTGACCACATCCGTGGGATTGCCCTTGCCAGGGGGTACAGGCACTTCGGTGAAACCCTGCTGCACCAGCACTCGCTGTGCCTCCGCTGCCTCGGACCTCCTTACGAAGACGGCCACGAACTTGCCGTCGGTGGATTTGAAGAATTCGAACTCGTGAACGGTCTCGTTGATGAGCGCCTCGGGATCGGTTCGGACCATACCGGCGAAGACGGTGATGCTCTCGTATCCCCGGTACAGGTCCAGGTCCACGGGCAGTGAGGTGAACGGCTCGAGCAGCTTTCTCTGGTTCTCCTGCTCGTGCATGCGAACTTGGATCTGGTTGCGCGTCTCCACTGCGCTAGATATTTCCGCTTCCAAGGAGATGATAGCGTCATCTATCTCCTTGTCTATCCGGGAGGTCTCGACCTTGTCCTTGAGCGGTTTGGCCACGACCTCCAGGTCCTTCTCCACCGCTCGGAGCTTGAGCAGCTTCTGCGACGATTCCGACGCCACTGGCAATGGCGAACCGAGGGTGAAGCCCTCCTCTTCCGACGAGAAATCGATGGGATGGATCGCTTCCAGGCGGTAGAGCTCGTCGATGGTCTCCTTGAAGCGGTCCTTGGATCCCACGATGAGGATCTTCGTCATCTGCTCAGGAAGAAGCATCAACAGTCCTCTCGAAGCGGTCCTTGAGATGTGCCTTCGTCTTGGGGACGTTGCCGGCCGCCTTGGACTTGAGACGCTCCGCCTCTTCCCTGCCCTTGCGCAGGAGGCCCTCGCGTTGGGTGGCGATCCTCGCCTTCTCCTGAGCGAACGCGGAATCGTACTCCGCCTTCATCCTGTCGTCCGCGTCCTGGACCATCCGCACTGCATCGCGGCGGGCGGATGTGGCGATGGCCTTCTGCTTCTCCTCTGCCTCGGTGATTATCTCCTTCGCCTTGGCTTCGGCCTCTTTGATCTTTAGAAGTGTTTCGGCCCTACTCACAGGCTTGTCCCCCGAAGGTGAGTCGGGAATACTGTGTCAATATAAATATGCTACGGGCGCGCAGGTTGTGGGAACACTAGTAAACAATTGAGAAATCTGGAACGCACCCTAGCATGGAGCTCCGAGAACCGCGTCAATACCTACGATTCCGGTGCTTCCGCTGCAACCCTTAGACACGCCGCACGACCGTCATGCTTTCGCTCAGAATGCCCCGGGAGAGCTCGTCGATGTAGTCGTCCCTGTAAACCACTTCCCGGATGCCTGCGTTTATGAGAATCTTGGCGCACATGACGCAGGGGAAATTGGTGGTGTAGATGGATGCATCCTTGATGCTCACCCCGAAGTACGCCGCCTGGATGACGGCGTTCTGCTCCGCATGCACCCCCCGACAAAGCTCGTGCCTGGTGCCAGACTCCACGTTGTTCTGCTGCCTTATGCACCCTACCTCAGCGCAGTGCTTGAGACCTTTGGGCGCGCCGTTGTAGCCGGTCGAAAGCACGCGTTTCTCCTTGACAATGACCGCTCCGACCTGGCGTCTGAGGCACGTCGATCGGGAGGAGACCAGCTCGGCCATGCTCATGAAGTAGGCGTCGTTGTCCGGCCGCGTCATCCGAGGTGTGAGCTTCTCCTTCCCTCAAAAACCTTTGCCGGAGCGTTGGCGAACGATGCCGGAGTGGCAACTGACCAGCTGGCAAACACAGCACCATTAAATAGCAAGATGCGCCTTGAAGCCGCCGTGCCCGAGGCGGTCCAGCGGGTGATCGGAGTGCTGAAGCGACTCCGGGTGTTCCTGATCGCGGGGGCGATCGTGCTCTTGATCGTGGTCGGCCTCTGTGCATACAGCGGCATCTGGCCCCCCCTGGTCGTGGTGGAGTCGAACTCCATGCAGCATTCTGCCACCACCTCCTATATCGGCGTCATCGACACCGGGGACCTGGTCATCATGAAGAAGGTCACGGGACTGGGAGAGATCCGCACCTACCTTGACGGCGTCAAGGATGGCTACCAGACCTATTCAGAGAATGGGGACGTGGTCATCTATCGTCCGCTCGGCACGACCTTGCGCACTCCCGTGATACACCGCGCGCTGTGCACGGTTGAATACAACCAGACCGGGAATAGCTTTGACATCCCCGCCCTGAAGGACATACCCGCCAGCATGTGGAGCGTGGCCTACGCCCCCAAGACCTGGTACGATCTCAAGACCCAAGTGAACTTGACCGGGATTGGATACGATCAGGTGACGGTCAAGATCGACCTGAAGTCGATTCTCACCTACTATGTGAGCCAGAGCGTAATCCCCCACGGAGGGATCATAACCCTAGGCGACAACAACCACGGAGTCGTGGACCAGAGCCCCATGGCATCCATCTGCCGGGAGCCGGTGAAGGCGGAGTGGATAGAGGGCGTGGCCCGGGGAGAGCTGCCCTGGTTCGGCCTGCTCAAGCTCTGGATCACCGGCCCCTCTCCGGAAGGCAAAGTGGCGGAGAACAGCAAGACCGATCTCTTCGTCTGCCTAGCCCTGATCATCGGCGTTCCCATCGCCATCGACGTCGGCGGTGTCGTCCTGGAGCGCAAGGGCATCGACGCCAAGGCCTGGCTTAGATCGAAGCTGCATCTGCGATGCCGGGGCAAAGGCAAGAAGGAAAATGGTGACGACGAAATGACCGCGTCTCCTCCTGAAAAACCCCCCACCAAGCTAGAGCCGAAGAAGCAGCCGCAGAAGGGCAAGGGGTCAGCGAGAAAAAGCAAGAGCCACGCCGGTGGCCACCGACACGGAAAGAAAAGAAGGAGATAGGGGCCTACATCAGCGTGGTCTGTGTCTTCGGCCTGTAGTTCTTCAGCATCTGGAGGCTTTCGTCCTCCTCCAGGGTGTGCTTTGTCTCCTCGATGGGCACCGCTGTCTCGATCTCTTTGGTTCGGCCTCCGCGCCCGAACGATTTCACCCGGGCATGGATTATGCCTAGCATGTCCAACTCCGAGATCAGGTCGGTAATGCGGCGCTGCGTGAGCGAGGTCAAGCCCACCAACTTGCACATGTCCCGGTACGTTCCATAGACGTCGCCGGTGGTCAGCCTTCCGTTGTTCTTCTCTTCATTGACGATGATGCTGAGCAGCACTAGCTTGGATTGCGTAGGCAAGGTCTTCACCGCCTCGGTCACGCAGTCCAGCTCGATGCGGTTCTTGGCTTTGAAGACGTGTGCCTCTGTCACCCGATCCTCGTTCCCCCTTTCCGCTGTCTCCGCCGCTATGCGGAGCAGGTCCAGCGCTCTCCGCGCGTCGCCGTGCTCCTGCGCGGCCAGGGCCGAGCAAAGTGGGATGACAGATGCATCAAGTGACCCTTCGTCGAAGGCCAGCCTCGCCCTCTGCATCAGGATGTCCTGCAATTGCTCCGCGTTGTAGGGCGGGAACACCAACTTCTCCTCCCCCAGGCGGCTCTTCACCCGCGGATCGAGGAACTCGGTGAATTTGAGGTCGTTGGAGATACCGATGAGAGAGACCCGCGCCTTGGAAAGGTCGTCGTTGATCTTTGACAGGTGGTAGAGCACGTCGTCGCCGCTCTTGTACACTAGCTTGTCGATTTCGTCCAGAACGATGATCACCACCCGCTCCTGCTCGTCGAGCTTCTCCCGGAGGATGTTGTACACCCGCTCCGTAGACCACCCGGTGAACGGTATCCTTTGGTCGAAGTCCTGAATGAACTGGTTCCCGATGTTCTGCAGAACGCTGTAGGGGGTGTCGACCACCTCGCAGTTCATGTAGAGGAACGTCACCTTGTTCAGCGAGGTTTCGGCCTTCTTTATCTCGTTGCCCAGGAACTTGGCTGAGGCGGTCTTGCCCGTGCCAGTCTTGCCGAAGATGAGCACGTTGGAGGGCCTTTCGCCCCTCAGTGCGGTCACCATGATCGAGGCCAGCTGATTGATCTGCTGTTGCCGATGCGGCAGCTCGTCCGGGATGTAGGACGGGCGGAGGATTTCTCGGTTACGCTTGAAGATTTGCTTGCCCTTGAGATACTGCTGGAATACGTTGTCCTCCAAAGCCCTCCCCCAACAATCGCCCCCCAGGACGCGGGTGCCCCGCCCCTTCGTTTCCGATGGAAAACGGGACGGGGGCCTTCCGGGTTGCAGTGGAAAAGAAGCGCTCTGATACAAGAACCTTACTTTTATCGGAGTTGCGGTATCCATCGTCCCCTCTTGCGCTATCTCGGTTGCCGAAACGGTCACCCCCACCCCTTCGTTTCCAGTGGAGAACCGCCGACGGCCCGGTACCAGCCCACCTCCCCCGTCGTGGGGGCCAATTCGACGCGTCTCGTTCGCACACACACCAAGCATACCGGAAGCTCGATTACTATCATTCTCGATGTCGTTCAGAGAGAGACGGGGCCGCGATGCAGAGATTGGTGGACAAAAGGCGGGTTGGACTAATCACTTTGAACGAGGACGTCACCGAGCTGGAAGAGCTCGCCCGATCCGCCGGCTACTTGGTGGTTTTCGAGATAATCCAAAGAAGGGACCGACCGGAACCATCGACCTTCATAGGCAAGGGCAAGCTCAAGGACCTGGTTGATTTCCTGAAGGGAACGGGGGTCGATAGGGTCCTGATCAACGGAGACCTCAAACCATCCCAACACTACAACCTAGAGAACACGCTGAAGGTGGAGTGCATAGACCGGATCAGATTGGTGCTGAACGTCTTCACTACCCGTACATCATCAAAAGAATCCGTTCTGCAAGTGGAGCGCGCACGGTTGAAGTACGAAGTGCCGCTGCTCAAGGAATGGATACATAGCGCAAAGACGGGCGAGCACCCGGGTTTCTTGGGGGGTGGCGAATATGCTGTTGATGTATACTACGACCTTGTCAAGAAACGAATGGTGAGGATAGATGTTGAATTGGATCAGATCTCTTCTTCTTCAGATATGAGAAGAAAGCAGAGAAGGAGGAAAGGGGCATACCTCGTCAGCCTTGCTGGCTACACCAATGCTGGAAAATCATCTCTTCTAAATGTCCTAACGGACGCGAACGCTTTTGTCGATTCTACCATGTTCTCTACCCTAGCGACCACCACTCGACGGCTCAAAGGAACCGAAAAGGAGATCTTGGTCACTGATACCATTGGATTCTTTCACGACCTGCCACCGTTCGTCATCGAATCGTTCAAGAGCACCATCGAAGAGATCTATCTCGCAGACCTTGTCCTCCTTGTTGTAGATGCTTCTGAGAAAGAGGAAGAGACAGAGAGGAAACTTCACGCATCCGCGAAAGTGCTGCGACCGGACGTCAAGACGGAAAGAATCATAATGGTCATGAACAAAACAGATATGATATCCAAAGAGAAGAACGTCGACTGGAATCGGTTCGGAACACTGATGGATCATAGCGAGATGGTGTGGACGTCAACCACGACCGGGGCGGGCGTCGACGAATTGTTGAGAACCATCAAGGAACGATTCAGCTATCCCAACAAGGCCAGCCTCTCCCTACCATCAACGAACCAAGCAGAGAGCCTCGTGTCATACCTCTATGACTTGGGTGAGGTGGAAAGGATTGACCGCGACGTGGGAATCGAACTCGTGGTTTCGTTGCGCGACCGCGACCTACAGAAGACCATCGACGCTGTAGAGCGAGCGGGAGGGACCTATCGTTTGATAGGCAATGAACCTGCCAAAAAGAAGCAGCAACACCCCCTCGGGACGCCCGCGGGCGCCGTCTAGCCGGCGAGGGCGGGTTCCACAGGAAACGAAGGGGTCTCCCTCTCGGGGACGAAGCATCTGAACCCGAACCAATCCACGAGGCTCACTTGACCCCGAATTGCTTCTTCTTCTCCATCAACCGTTCTTCGCATTTAGATGGCAGCTTCCACGCCAAATATTCGATGTCGTCCAAGCTGCGAACGAAGTTCGCCTTGCTCTCCTCGATCATAAGGGTGTTGAAGTCCCGCAGGTCACGTAGATGGGTGGCGAACTGGTAGAGCCCGAACAGGAACGCCAGCGCCCCGCCGATCACCATCCAATAGGCCCAACCCCCCAACCCAAGGCCTTGGGTCGTAAGGTCGGCCAAACCGACCACCGTCACGAACCCGGAGACGACCACCGCGGCCAAGGAGAGCTTACCCGCGTGCTCGATCAGGACGGGCTTCGGCATGTCTCGGTGGATTCCCATCCCCCATATTCATTCCTTTCCCCTCCGAAGTCTAACGGTAAGGGGGCATGCTCTGCCTCGGAACCGGATTCCAGGAATGTGAACTCGCCACTCCCGGTCCGGGCACTCTTCATCGCCGCCTCAATCGTGGTCATCACTCTCGTTTTCGTCAGTGACTACGCGCCCAGAGAAGTGAATCTGATGAGCGATATACGGCCAGAGGACGAGCACGTTCAATTGGTGTGCCTACTTCAAGAGGTTCGTCAGAGGGAGAACGGCTGCAGCCTCGCGCTTCGAGACGCTTCCGGCTCGGAAGTACTGGCGTTCGTCTCCGGCCGCCTGATCGAGGATCTGCCCAGCCAAGGGTCCCTGGTCGAGGTGCGAGCGGACGTTTCCTGGGAGAACGGCCTGTTCTTGTTCGTAAGGGAGATCCGGAAGGTGATATGAACACCGTATCCGCCCCGGGCGCAAGCAAAAGGATTATGCACCCCCCTACCGTAGCACACCCGCGGGCCAGATGTACGTAGCCTTCGACGACACCGATTCCACTAGCTGGATGTGCACCACGTTCCTAGCCACGGAGGTGGTGCGTTCGCTGTCCCATCTGGACCTGATCGGTTGGCCGCGCCTGGTCCGGTTGAATCCAGGCGTCCCCTGGAAGACCCGGGGGAATGGGGCATTATGCCTGCGCTTCGGAAAAGGCCGGGGCACCAGGAGGTTGGTAGGACGCATCGGGAAGGAACCGATCTACGCATTCAAGAGCCTGGCAAGCGAACCCGACCCGGAAGAGGTTCTAGCAACAGCCGGGGAAGAGCTCAAGCGCTGGTCCATGATTAAGGAGGGTGCCAGTCCCGGCCTGGTGGTCAGCCGCAGCCCGCCACGACCGCGATCGTATTGGGAGGCGGTGCGAGGGATTGTGCCCCGGAGCGATGTGGATGAGGAACTGCGGCGCATCGGGGCCAGGACCTTGGAGATGGAGGGCGGCCGGGGAGTGATTGGCGCAGCAGCGGCCATGGCCTGGCGGCCGAGCGATCGCACCTTCGAAGTGCTAGCCTATCGCAAAAGGGACCGCTGGGGAACGCCCCGCGAAGTGAGCACCGACGACGTCCGCTCCATGGACCAATGCTTTCCATCCACATTCAACAACTATGACAAAGGGCTGGAGAAAGTGGCCATCGCGCCGCACTCCCCCTGCCCCATCCTCCTCGGCATCAGGGGAGAGGACCCCGACGAGCTTGTCGAAGCCCTAGCATCCATCGGGTCTGAGGAGAAGGACCGCTGGTTGCTCTTCATCACCAATCAGGGAACGGACGACCACATCATCCGCCGCTGGAGAGAGCTGCTTCCGAACCGCTCCTATTCGTTGCTGGCAACGGTGGCGACCCTTCCTCAGGCGATCGAAGGCGGCCACGTGATCTTCCAGGTGGAAGCGCAGGGGCGAAGAAAGCTGGATTGCGCGGCCTACGAACCGTCGCGCTCCTTCCGGGATGTGGTCAAGAAGCTAAGACCCGGGGACGAGGTGAAGCTTCTCGGAGAACTCCGCGATCGGCCCCGCACCCTTAACCTCGAGAAGCTGCAGTTGATCTCCATGGCCGAGGTCAAGGTCAAGCGCTCCAATCCCAGGTGCCATCATTGCGGCAAGAGCATGCAATCCATGGGAAGGGCAGGGGGATATCGCTGCAAGTCCTGCGGCCGCAAGGCGCCCGCATCCGCGGCCGAGATCGTTAGCGAGGCAAGGGACATCGCGCCTGGATGGTACGAGCCTCCGGTCTGTGCCAGGCGGCACCTCTCCAAACCCCTTAAAAGGCAGCGGGCCAATCGCTATACGTTTTAAGTCGAACATACCAATCGACAATTTAATATACGGACATTTGGTTGAAAGGCACTGGTGCGGCGTTTGGGACCACCGCACGATTCGACATCATCGGAGGCAAGGTCATGCAAGAAGTCGTCATCCTGAGCGCTACTAGGACCGCCATCGGCAAGTTCGGTGGCACGTTGAAGGACGTACCGGCCCCGGAGCTGGGCGCGGTCGTCATCAGAGAGGCGGTGCGTCGGGCCACGCTCAAGCCCCAGGATATTCAGGAATGCATCATGGGCAACGTCCTCAGCGCCGGCATCGGGCATAACCCGGCCCGGCAGGCGGCCATGAAGGCGGGCCTGCGACCGGAGATCGGCTCGCTGAACGTGAACAAGGTGTGCGGCTCCGGCCTGAAGGCCGTCATGTTGGCGGCGAACTCCATCCGCTCCGACGAGCACCAGGTAATCGTGGCGGGAGGCATGGAGAGCATGGACCTGGCCCCCTATCTGCTGAAGAACGCCCGTTTCGGCTACCGTCTGAACGACGACAAGATCGTGGATTCCATGGTCTTGGACGGGCTATGGGACCATTTCAGCAACACGCATATGGGGCTGACCGCGGAGATCGTGGCGGAGCGCTTCCACGTGTCCCGCGAGGATGCCGACCTCTTCTCCTACCAGAGCCACATGAAGGCGCAAGCGGCCACCGTCGCGGGCAGATTCGAGAAGGAGATAGTCCCTTACGTCATACCGTCCAAGAAGGGCAACATCGAGCTGAAGGCGGACGAGGGCATCCGGACGGACACCAGCATGGAGGCGCTGGCGAGACTGAAGCCGTCCTTCAAGGCCGACGGCGTAGTGACCGCCGGGAACGCCTCGCAGCTGAGCGATGGGGCGTCGGCCCTGGTGATCGCCTCGCGAAGCTACGCGGACGAGCATGGCATCGAACCGATGGCGACCATCCAGGGGTATCATACTGGCGGCGTCGAGCCCAAGTACATCATGGAGGCGCCCATACCCACCACGCGGGAGCTGTTGCAGAAGCTGGATCTGAAGATCGACGACATCGACCTTTTCGAGCACAACGAGGCCTTCGCTACGGCGTCGGTGGCGGTCAAGAAGGAGCTGGGTGTGCCTGATGATCGTTTCAATGCGAACGGGGGCGCGGTTGCCCTGGGTCATCCCATAGGCTGCAGCGGTGCGCGCGTGCTGACCACCCTGCTCCATGGGATGGTGGACAGGGGCGCGCGCATGGGCCTGGCCACGCTTTGCCTGGGCGGGGGAAATGCGGTCTCCATGGTCGTGTCCAGATAGAACGTGCGAGCCGACGTCCGCTTCACCAGGCATGGGAACGAGATTATCGACCCTCCGCCGTGGCAACCCTAGATTTAGTCAGCTACTCACGATCAAAATCGTGGGCTTGTAATTATGCTCGACCTTATCCAAGGTGTCACGGCACGCTACATTTGGTCGGCTGACTCCTGCTTGCAAGGCAGGGGAGAACGCATTGTGCGTCTCTGGCGACCTGCTCTATCGAAGCGTTCCAATGCCTTTCCCGCAGACCGTTGCCGGTCTCACGCCCGATGGAGCGATGAAGTTCTAGCCCAGGGCTTCAACCCTCTTTCTCTCCCAGGCGGAGAGTGCCTTACCCCTTGCGAGGTGTCTGGAGACTTCTGTGTGTGCGCCATGCCGTTCAAGAATTTGAATTTGTCGCCATTCATCCCACGATTGAAATCGAGGGTTTTCTGGCGACACATCTTATAATGCATAAGTTATGCATCAAAGGGATTCAGAATGCCGTCTTTGGATGAGCTCTTGGCGATAGTGGAAAGCTACCGCAGTGACATGGTGGAGGCGCTGACCGAGCTGCTGAGGATCCCTGCTATCGGTCCGGGGAGCGGCGGCGAGGGGGAGTTCGAGCGCGCCCGCTTCGTAAGGGAGCTAGTGGAGAAGTGCGGCTACGAGGACGTGGAGATGTTCGACGCTCTGGACGAGCGCGTGCGGCTGCGGCTCAGACCCAACATCGTTGCTCGGAAGCGAGGGGCCTCAGAGCAGGTGGTGTGGGTGGTTTCCCACATGGACACCGTTCCTCCTGGAGATCTGGATTCATGGACCTACCCTCCTTTCTCACCCAAGGTGGTGGAGGGCAAGCTCTACGGTCTGGGGGCGGAGGACAACGGCCAAGCACTGGTAGCATCGCTTTTCGCCTCCAAGGCGCTCAACCAGATGGGCCTCGAGCCCGAGCGGACCATGGCCCTTGCCATAGTCTCGGACGAAGAGGCAGGCAGTGAAAAGGGCATCAAGTTCCTGATCCGAGAGGGAGTGTTCCACCAGAACGACTTCATCTACGTTCCAGACTACGGGGTCAGCGATGGCAGCGTAATCGAAGTGGCGGAGAAGCACATCATTTGGCTGAAGGTGCAGGTGCAGGGGAAACAGACCCATGCTTCCACTCCGAGCAAAGGCATCAATGCCCTGAAGGTGGGCAACCAGCTCACGAACTTCCTCATGGAGCATCTGAACACCAAGTATGGCATCCAGGACGCGGCCTTCCTTCCGCCGGGGTCGACGTTCGAGCCGACCAAGCGCCTGCAGACGGTGGGCAACATCAACACCGTGCCCGGGGAGGATACCTTCTACCTGGACTTCCGCGTGCTTCCGCAATACGACGCCGAGGAAGTGCTGGAGACGGCGAGGATGGCGGCCAAGGTCTTCGAGGACCGGAGCGGGGCCAAGATCAGCGTGGAGCCGGAGCAGTTCACCAAGAGCGGGCCGCCCTCGAACACCGATTCGGCGGCCATGAACAGCCTGGCCAGCGCCATCAAGCGCGTGCGCGGGGTGGACGTCGTTCCCCGCGGCATCGGTGGGGGAACGTGCGCCAACCTGTTCCGTCTGGCCGGCCACGACGCCTATGCCTGGGAGACGGTGGACGAAATGGCGCACACCGTCAACGAGTATTGCCGCATCGACAACCTGGTGAACGACGCCAAGGTGTTCGCCACGCTCATGGCCAGCCTTTGCTATTCCAGCACGATCCGCTGAAAGATCAGTTGATCCAAGTGGCACCTGGGCCGCGTATTCGAACGATCAGGAAGCGAAAAGCCGGTCGACCATCCAATGGCTGTCGAACTTGATGATCTCCTCGTACTCTTGACCGGTGGATAGGAATGCGATAGGCTTCTTGATGGTGTACGCGATCGACAATGCCGCTCCCCCCTTGGCATCGGCGTCGATCTTGGTGAGCACCACCGCATCTATGCCCACTTCCTTGTCGAATGCAAGAGCTTGTTCGATGGCATCGTTGCCCGCCAATGCGTCGCCCACAAAAACAATCAGATGCGGCTTGGCCACGCGCTTGATCTTCTTCATCTCGTCCATGAGGTTGACGTTGGTCTGCATACGCCCGGCGGTGTCCACCAGGACGACGTCCCTCTTGCGCGCCCTTGCATGCTCCACCGCGTCGTAGGCCACCGCTGCCGGGTCTCCCCCGGCGGTGTGCTTGATGACCTTGGTGGCCAGCCGGTCCCCGTGGATGCTGAGCTGCTCAATCGCCCCGGCGCGAAAAGTGTCCGAGGCGGCCAGGACCGTGGTCAGGTTCATCTTCTGCAGGCGATGGGCGATCTTGGCTATGACCGTGGTCTTGCCCGTGCCATTGATGCCCACGAACATGATGACCACCGGCCTATCGTGCTTGACAACGAACTGGTCAAAGTCGAAGGTGTTCGTTTTGAGCACATTCTCCACCGCGTTCTTGAGCGCCAGCCGGACGGCGTCCTCCACCGAGAAGCGGCGGTCCACGCGCTTGCCCTCCAGATCGGCGCGCACCTCCCGCTTGATCTCCTCCACCACGGGAAGCGCTACATCCGCCTCCATCAATCCGAGCTCGAGGCTCCAGAGCACTTCGTCCATGGTTGCTACGTCGATCTTCTTGCCCGAGTCCCCCACGACCTCCTCTGCCTTCTCGGGAAGGGGCTCATCCTTCTTCTTCTTGGTAAAGAGACGCTTGAGCGCCTCGAACAAAAAACCTCACCGGCCCTGGGCCTTTTGCAGGCGATCGTACTCGGCCTGCACCAGCTGTGTGAGCTGCTGGGCCCGAGATTCGACGGCCATTCGACCGTCGACTATCTCCTTCATTCCGTCCGTCATCTCCGCGAGGCGCGCCTCCATGGTCTTCAGCGCCTCCTCCACCGGCCGCTCCACCGTCAGGCCGGAGCCCACTCCGACCAGGGCTTTGTCACTTGAGCCCACCTTGGCAAAGACGAAGGAATTGCCTCCTACGGGGACGAGTATCTCCGAGTCCACAGGCGCATCCTTCCACTTGCTGAGCGTCTCCTTGGCCCGGGAATATTCTTCCAGTGAGAGCTGCACGATCTGCTGCTGTTCCGCCAGCGTCTCCGCTTGCGCCCGGTAGAGGTCGAGGGTCGCCAGTGCCTGCCGGATCTCATCCTCGTTCACTTGGGACCACCACCGACCTGGTGCCGGACGACCGGGTCAGTGATCTCATCGTCCTTGAGTGCCACGAGTTCCTTGATCAGGACATACTTCCTCGTAACCCTGTGCCTGGAGCCGAAATTGGAGTAGATGCCCTCCGCCGCCGCCTTTTCGTCCGCGGCCGCGATCTCCACCTTGAAATCCTGGAGATCGTCGCGGTACTTTCCCATCTTGATCCTATAGGCACCGGTAGCTCTGAACGCTTTCATGTGCATGCCTTCCGCCACAGAAGCGGAACTTACGAATAAAGCTTTTGCTTCCCGCGCCGAACTGGATTCACGGCTAGGGACATCACTTCTGGGTACCTTGAGCTCGTTGAAACGACAAGGCGCCTGGCCCTAGAAGACGGGATCGCGCCTCCAATGGCTGGCGATGGATGACTATCTGCCCCTCTCCATCCCCGTGAACAGTTGCGCGATCGTGGGCATCTCCTCCCCCGCCCTCCCCTGCACCATGAAGAACATGAACTCGCCTTCGTCGATGGATATCTTCATGAGGCTGACCAAGAACTTCTGGTCGGTCCCTTCCTTCGTCCGGAGACCGACCTCCAGTCGATGGACCATTCCGCCGGATGGGAGAGCCTCCAGCAAGCTCTTCCTGCCGCCGTCGCTCAGGACGCCCAGCTCGGCGGGGGTCTTGCCGACCATCTCGTCCTGATCATATCCTAGAAGCCTCGCGGCCGCGACGTTGACGTGGATAATCTTATCCGTGCGCGCCTCCAGGATGCCGGCGGCGACCGGCATCTGGCCCAGGGTGATGGAGAGCAGCCGCTCCCTGACCTTGAGCTCCTCCTCCATCCTCAGGAGGTGCGTGACGTCCTTGGAGACGGCTATCAGCAGGCGATCGTTTCCGTGCATCGCCATGGTCGACTTGATCAGGATCCGCTTGACCGAGCCGTCCTTGGCCCGGACCGAGAAGACGGATCCCTCCCCCTGCAGCGAGCTCATCAACCCCGATAGCTCTCCAGGGGTACGGTTCCCGCCCCCGTCCATGAATTGCAGGTCCATCACGTGCCTCCCTTCGACCTCCTCTGGCGCGTAACCGAGCAATCCGGCGACCGACGGGCTGACGTAGCTGACGACGCCCTTGTCAGTCACCAGGAAGATGACCTCGGAGAGGCTCCTCATGATCAGGTTGAACTGGGAGAGATTGTACTGGACCGATTCCTCTGCCTCCCGTTGGCCGCATGCGGTCCGTATCACGTTCGCCAGCATCCCCGTCTGCGTGACGAAGTCGGCGCCCTTCATCAGGTAGGAGTTGGCCCCACTGTTCAGCGCTTCCATCGCCGCCTCCTCCCTCCCTTTCCCAGTGAAGAGGATGAAGGGGGTCCTGTCGCCGGCATTCCGGACCGCTTTCAGGAATTCAATCCCGTCCATCCCCTCCATTTGGTAGTCGGAGATGATGGCATCGTAGCTGTTCGCCCTCATCAAGGCGAGCGCTTCTGCTGCAGATGACGCGAGCTCGACCTTGAACTCCCCCTCCGATTCGAGGTGGGCCCTGCATATCTCTGCGAAGTCTAGGCTGTCATCGACATGGAGTACTCTCAGCAAGGTCTCTCTCCCCCCCTGTGCGATTGGGTTCGGTTCGATAATATATATCTAACCTGATAAATATCATGGTCGAACATTATGGCGCGGAATGGCATCGCTGACATCGGCAAAAGTAAGCGATCGTCCAAGGAAGCGTCCCCCCACAACCTGTGACATCGCGAGCCCTATTGCTGGTATATAAACCCGATTTGAGCATGCTATACCAGATGTTTTATACAAGGTCATACGCAGCGATGACTGGATGGAACGGATTTCTGGTCTGGCCGCACTAGCTCACTTTCGTCCTACTCCCACCCCTTCCTTCTTTTATCCCCGCGCCTTCACTAGCTTGCCTCGAGACGCATAGGCTAGGACGCTCGGAATTGGCCCTAAGAGGCGGGGGGAGTCGCATGGACGACATAAGGCTTGAGAAGTGCTTGGAAGCGATCTACGAGCAGGTTAGCGCCCCCCTTCCGCCCGAGTGCCGGAAGGACTGCCCTATGCTCAGGGTGATCGCGGACCTGCTCGTCGGCGTGAAGAGCGTGAACAATGAGGAGGTCGCGATCGAGATGGGTATATTGCAGAACGGGGAGTGGAAGTGCCCGACCTTGGGGGAGTGATACAATGATTATCATCTGGACATTCCGCCTGCTTCGACATCCATGAGATCATCTCTATGGGTTCTTCGTAGCTCCATCAGGCGCGAATCCCTGATCTCCTTCACCAGCTTCCGACCGACCGCGACAGGCAACCGAAGCGCCGGGCCGTTCAATGCCCCTTGGGAGGTTCCAAGACAGAGGTAGCCAGCTTATAATGCACGCTCTCTTCGCGGACCAGCCGCTTGAGGGCCTCCAGGACGAATTCCCTGTCCGCCGGGGCAAGGTAGGCGGAACTATCCGAGGCCTCGAGCCGCACGAGAATGTCCGAATAGTTCTCCATCATCCGCCTCTCCACGCGGGTGATCTCCTTGACCATCTCCTCATCCCATGACAAGTGGAACGGGAACTTGGAAGCGCGCTGAGGGAAGTCCCACTTGCGGCGATCGGTCTTCACCCTGGCTATCATCGACTCGACCAAAGACAGGTGCTCGCTGGATTCGGAGATGAGCCGGGGCATCAGCTGCCGGAGCTGGCTCCGAGTGGCGTACCTGTCGCTCTCTTCCAGGCTGACGCATTCGAACCGCTTCTCTATCTCCCATCCTTTGAGGAGGAGCCCGACCAGCTCGGCGCCGTCCGATATCTGCGCGGTGCCCATTGCAGTCAAGTTCTGCCTGAGTCCTATTTGAAGGTGTCGACGCGAAATGCAGAAGGTGTATGATGGGCTTCAAGGAGCGACCTGAGCAAGCTGCCAAAGGGCATTAGAATACCGGCATTCGGGCGGCTGACCTGGGGTCGGTCCTTTCTGACGCACAATAGTCCCGCATCCCGGGCACCTGATCATTCCCTTCAGCAGCCTCTGCCCGCAGCTGCACTCACCGGCGATCATGACCCTCTTGACCTTGGCCGGGGTGACGACCACGACCTTGCGCGCCATGGCGAGAACGAGGGGGTTGGGGGTTATCGAGGTTTGGGTCATAGTATCACGAAGACGCAGCAAGCCTTGGAGCACCCGTCGTTGTCGGAATGACGAAAACCGTTATTCGGTTGCAGTGCTCCTATGGGGCTGTTGACGCGAATCCTCGTATTCATTGATGAGAGCGGCAATCCCTGGAGAGGAGAAGACACGTTCACGGCCGCAGCTTGCTGGTGTGTCCCTGCGACCAAAGAAGGCATAGTCAGCGTTCTGAGATATACTCTCGATGAAACCCGCCGCAAAGTCGAGAAGCTGACTGGTAAGTTGCCAAGGGAGATTCACTATTCAGATGGGTTGCGCAGATACGCAGAGCCGCTGGTCAGTACCATCATCGAGAAATCGCCAGAGGACTCTTCGATAGTCAGGAAGGATTCTGATCATCCATGGTCAAAGCACCCTTTAGGTTGCTCAACCGCGATATTCACTCCAGTCGCGGAATCTGCCACGATGACGGATGAAGAGTTCCCGAATATCCTTCGGGCCAGGGCGCTCTTGTCACTCCTGCGACCGCTCGTTGTCTACGGAGGATCCCAGTCATTTGAGGTCAGCGTAGTATTAGACGATGATTGCTGGAAGAAGTCGTTGGATCTTTGTTCATCGATAAAGGACATTGCGAGCAAGAAAGGGGTAGCAATTTCCTTCTCTTGTGAGAAGAGTGTCCGAATTCCGGGCCTTCAAATTGCCGACTTGATGGCCGGAATCACAAGGGACTACTACAGAAATGGGATAGCAGAAGACGCATTTAGGATCATTGAAAAACTCAACATTCGACATCTTGGAGCGAAAGTCGTGCCGCATGTCGAACCCTTGGACAAAACAAAAACTCTGTGAGACCAAGGGATGGGACTCGTTACCATTCACAGATGGGTCATCGCCCCACCCGCCGTCTCACAGAATCGTAATACATCGAACTCACCTAAGTAATTATCCTTTGTACTACGGATTTTGACAGGATTTTCTGCGCCTTTTGAACCTATTTGGTGATTTATTTCTTGTGCACGATTATTCTTTGAATCGTTGAGATGGGGCTAAAACCCCCGCGGGCTCCGGCCAGGCTTCACTTGCCGATCATCCAATCGACAATCCGGATGATTGTCGAACGGGCTTTTTTGTCTCTGAAAAAGAGGAAAAACGAGGAACTTATGAGAAAGGCGAGTACCCAGGCAATCGCAGCCAATCCAAGATTGAACAAGAAATCGCGCTGGTATAGTGACGTCACCATGAGGAGGTAGAACGTCAAGAAGACTGAGAAGAAGGTCTGCACATATGCGAGCCTCAAGTCGTTCCTATATGGTTCTTGTGTCATCTACCGTTCTAGCATCCCCTCACCTCTTCCCCGCCAGCCTGTACCTGCACGTCGACGGCTGGATCGGCCCGCAGTACGCCTCGACAAGCCCGGTCGCCTGCAGGGTTTCCAGGACCATTGCCGCATGATGCGGGCTGTCACCAAGGGCGATCACTTCGTCGTGGGTCAAGTCATGGGCGTCGAGGGCGTGCAGGATCCTGACCGCGAGCTCGTCGTCGTTGAGGTCCTTGGCGGCCTTAGTATCCTTCGTTCTACCTCGCCTCCATCATGAGCAGGATGAACCAGCGGGTCCTCGATAATAATGGTTGCCCCCTGATTGGTGCCTGGTTGGAGCTCGTTCTTTTTCGAGTTTCTCGGTTCGCTCTGGCGAGTCAATAGCTCAGATCTATCAGTCAATGAACAGTCGGCGCGCCATCATCTCCAGGCGTTGAGTTTCTCGGATACGTTCATGAGGACACCCTTCTTGGAGGAGTCGAGTCGACTGATCGCGGCTGCTTTCTTGTCCTTTGGCCAACGCGTAACTATCTCTCGGACACGAGCCCTCACTTCTTTCTTGATTCTCTCCCCTTCATCCTCCACAAAATCAAGCAATTCATCCAAGGGGAACATGCTCTCCAGGGCTTGCTCGGCCCTTGAGACTGGTTCAAAGAGAGCCTGGTTGTTATCAAGAGGCCGGACAATGTTCACCCCTCCTCGACGGACCGTATAGTCAAATCCCGGGAACGTTAGGATTAGATCACGAATCCGCAGCGAATGGAAGGACTTCTCGTCGGTCAGGGGGATGTCGGGTCTGGCGAGATCATACCTGACAATGATCTCCTTTTCTGTCTCGAATTTGCGGGGATAGGTCAGTGCGAAGTAGTGGGTAGTGGGAACTCTGGCTTTATTGCTGGGATGATATCGGTGGAGGTGTTTTTTCAGGTACTTGGCAGTCTCCTCCGATGGTAATCCTGGGATTCCTGACCTATGCCTTCGAGTCCCATGCTCCCCACTGCGATGCGTCTTTACGGAACGTCCTTCGCCGATGACTGTGAGATGTTCTCCTGGACTGGTCTTCGTTGTGAAGGTTACCAGGACCCGGTTCCTTGATAAGGGCATAATCTTCACTCGGAAGAGCTCTTCACCCAACAACTCGTATATCTGGATGGTCGGCTTTTCTACTGACCCTTCGATCATCTGATGATTTCCTCGATCTCCTTCAACTTCTCCGCCACCTTCTTGCCCTTCGGGGAGAGCCTGAAGATGTATGTCAACCTGGGACTCCGCCCCTCCTCGATCTCAATGAGGCCCTGCACTTCAAGCCCTCTCGCGACCTGGATTATCTTAGCATAGTTCCTGTTGACTAGCATCAGGTCTCTTGCTTGGATTTGCTTGCGGTCCAAGAGAAGGAGCAGGAGGTTCGCGACATGCGGCTCTGCCAGTATTGACCGGGGGGATTCGTTATTCATTCTGATTTCGGAATTGGAACTCGAATCTGGCTCGATATTGGTTTTGTTGTTGGTTCTGAAACAACAACCTTTACTACCTAGCTAAATGTTCTCCGTTGTGAACTAAAAACAGTGATGCTCATGTCCGAACTCCTCCAAGCGACCAAGATCACGCGCAACGGCCGAATCTCCCTCGGCCAGGACGTCATGGACCGCATCGGCGCCAATGTGGGCGATCACGTCAAGCTCTTCGAGCAGGGTGGGTTCGTCTGGCTCGTCAAGGACGAAGCGCCGGGCGTCCCCTCCGAGGCCAAGGAGGCCGCCGCGGGTGCCTGACCCCTCTTCGTTCACGCTCAACCATGACCGGCGGAGCCGCTCGAGTCTCCTCCCGGGCGATCCAGTCCTCAGATCTTTCCCCACCTCCGCCGGTCAAACCCCTTACACCGGGAGGTCCGTTCGATGAACCCGGTCAAATGCTCCCATTGCTCATCCAGCGACACCGAGCCCATCAACGTCGTCGACGGGATAGCCCGCCACTCATGCCGCGCCTGCGGCCTGCCATTCTTCATTCCTTCATCGCAGGAGGATCTCCGGCGACGGAAGCGGCCGATCGGAGGGGATGGGATGCGCTCGGAGGGTGGCCGCGGTGGTCTCTGAGCCGCTGCGGTAACGTCGGGAGGACTGTGATGCCCACAAGCAGATGGACGTCTGGCACGCTTACGCCAGGCAGTGGCTGGCAGTGAAGGAGGAGGACCGCCTGCAGCAGGATCTATCGCGCGTCGAACAAGGACATGGTCGCGGCGAAGGACCTACTGCGGCACGAGAGCTTCGACACGACGCTGAAGCACTACGTCGAGTCGAACTCGGTGGAGCTCATCGAGCACTTGGACGCGGCGACGTCGAAGGACTGCCCCTCGCGCACGAGCCAGCAGTAGGAAGTTATAAACAAAGGTTTTGCTGATTGGAGGGACGCATGCCTGCGCTTGACCGGACCCTTCACTGCTATTATCCAGGCAAGAGCTTTCCCTCTTTTTCGGTCACGGGAGATCAGTGTGCTCTGCATTGCGATCACTGCCATGGGCACTATCTGCACGGAATGAAGGAGGTGAGCACGCCCGAGGCACTCATTCGTGCCGTCCAGGAACTGTCATCTCGAGGGGGCAGAGGATTCCTGCTCAGCGGCGGCTGCGACCAACGCGGCCGGGTGCCTCTTCTGCCTTTCGTGGAGGCGGTGCGCCAAGTGAAGGAACGGCACGGACTGGAGGTGAACATCCACACCGGCATGCTCGATATCAAGGAAGCGAGGGCGCTGGTACGCTCGCGAGCCGACTGCTATTCCGTGGACGTTCACCAGACGAGGGCGGTCATCCAGGGGGTTCTCCATTCGCCGATGGGCCCGAAGGATTACGAGGACACCCTCGTCTCGCTCTTCGACACCGGCGCGGAAGGGGTGGTGCCACACGTGACCGTGGGCCTGGAGGACGGGAACGAGGACGCGATGGAGAGCATCCGCCTCTCCGCCCGGTATCCCATTCGGTCGCTGGTGCTCCTGGTCTTCCTTCCGACGCCAGGAACGCCTCTGCAAGATCGCCAGCCACCGGCGGACGAGGAAGTGCTCCGGGTGATCAAGGAGGCGATGATGCTGGCCCGCTGTCCGGTCATCCTGGGGTGCATGCGTCTCCGCGGTCGCCTGCGACTGGAAAGAGAAGCGATACTTCTGGGGGTCAGGCACATGGCCATGCCCTCCCCGGCCACAGTGGAGTGGGCGATCGCGCAGGGGTTCGAAGTCCTGCGCGCAGAGCGCTGCTGCGCCCTTCACGTGTAGATCGCGCCGGAGGAGTACTTACGTTTCATCGGGACCAAATAGGCCATCCAGGCCCCGAAGGCAACGATGAACATGAGCGCGAAGAACGGCACGTAGCTGAGGAAGACCGGCGACAACGCCGGATGCACGGAATAGTCGATGCTGGTGGCCGTTGACTCCACCGTATCCAGGACGACGTAGTATTTTCCGTAGGGCAGGTTCTTTATTTCGATACTAAGAGCTGGATTGGCCTCGTAATCATAGATGTTGATGCGGTATTGGATAAGGAGTGAGATGTTGTCCTTGGTTTGATCGAAATTCTTCTCCGAAACGACGTAGACGCGTGCCACTCCGGAATTGGCGTTCACAGTGATGTGGTTAACAGAGGATAGCCCGAGCGGGTCGCGATCATAGAACGTTGCATAGGCGGTCGCAGCCTGACCGCCGGTGTTGTTGATCCTTCCTTTGGCGGCGAAGGAATCCTCAATGGCCTTGGAAACGAATGGAGCCCAGAGCAGGAAGACCACCACAGCGGAGATGATGACCACCACCAGCCCCCGTCGGATCGCTCGCTTGGCGATGTAGTATCTGGTGCTGTCGGAGCGGATGAGCCGCATCTCCAAGATCTTGAAGAAGAACGACTCCACCGCGATTATCAGCACCATCAGGATGACGAAGTAGATGAAGGAATTGACCGGCAAGTAGAAAGGTATCAGGCTGGCGCGGCCCTCGGCCAGTATTACGAAGATCGGTATGATGAGGGTCAGGGCGATCTGGACAAGATATAGGTACTTCTTTATTCGGCGCACCTGCGCCATGCGTATGCCGCCTGCTAACTCATCCTTTCCACTGAGCATGAATCCCAGCGAAAAATGCTCGCCTCCAGATAAATACTTTTGCCGCCCACGGTCTACTCCAGAGAATCGGTCCCGGAGAGCGTCGCTTCCCTCCGGCAGACGAGGAAGAGGGCGGCGAACTCCGGCACATCCACATCCCCCCGGAGGATGAACCTCTCGCCCCTAAGGGCGACGTCCACGTCCCGGTTCATGTGCAGTCTGACCGGCTCATCCGTGAGGGTGTCCGGCACCGCGTCCCGCAGAGGTTCGAACTCATCTAGGTCAGCTCTTCGCATAGGGACGACCCTCAATCCTGTCTTCCCGTGCAGGGAATAGGGCATGCGGATTAATCGCTTGATATCGCTGGTGACCGGTTCGTCCACCTCACCTGCCAGCCGAGGCTTGAGGTCCATATCCACCAGCCGCAGGAAGGCCGCCTGGTGCTTGTCCCGGACGTTGGCCAGATTGCCCTTCGTCAGTATGAGGTCCCGGCCCCTTCTCCCACGAGCTCCTTGGAACAGATCCTCAAATAACCCGGTGACGACCTCCTCCCTTTCGCCTTGGAATGCTTTGTATCGGGCCGTCGCGTCCTTCGGTCCCAGGTCCTCCATCTCATCCAAAAGGGAAATGAGCCCGGGTCGAACCTTCCCCCGCCAGCCGCCCCGGTCCTCTCCCAGCAAAACGCGCGTCTTGAGCGACCGGCTGCCCGCCTTGAGCCGGATGCCCACCCGGGCCTCCTCGGGCATGAGCCAATCAACGCTCAGATCGGTGCCGGTGACGTAGTCCACGATCTCTCTCCTCTCATGGGAGCGCAATGAAAGAACCCGGGGGTCGAAGACGTGCGCGTGGTATCCCCGTCCACCTGAGAACGTCACCTTCACTTTCTTCTCATCGAACCCGAGGTCGCCCAGGATGTATTCGTCCAATAGACGGATCATCTCCGCTTTCACCCGGGCCAGCATCTCGGTGTAGGTCAGCTGGTCCGCCCCGGGGATATGGTCCGCATCCAGGTCGAAGATGAGATCGGCGCCGAGCCACTTCTTGTCCTCCATCCGCTCTGCGTCCGGTATTTCGTAATAGGCGGAGGAGTAGTACACGTGAGCCGGCACGCGCTCCTTCAGGAAGGCATGCAGCTCCGATTTCTTCGGGAACGCCAGATGCCTCTGCACGAAGCTCTTGTCGAAGAACATGAACCCGAACTCCCGGCGACCGAAGCGGTCGGGAGGCGGGGGCGGGCGCTCCACGTAGTACGTGCGGAATCGCGACATCATGAACTCGGTCTCGCCGGCCACGCTCACACCTAGAAGTCCAGCTCGAGGCATGCACCTCTTGGCTTTTGTAAGTTGAGCTGCTCAGTAGAAATCATCCTTGAACGCTTGATGGTCTCGATATTTTTATTGTCTCAGCACGATATAGTCCCATTGGGGGCCAGCCAACGGTCTTAGCGGACTGCTGGCCCCCGGGATGGGATGACCTCGTGCCGAGGGTGAGGGATAGGATAGACCAGAATAAGTTGTTTAAGGTGGTGCGCGGCCTCAAGTCCAGGCTTGGGCGCCTGGCTGTACCGCTGCACCGATGCCAGAGATCGAACCACATCTTCACGCAGCACCAGCTCCTGGTGCTGCTGGTGCTGCGCCAGTGGTCCGGGAAGTCCTACCGCGAGTTCTGCGTGCTCGTGGAGGTGTGCACGGCGCTGCTAGAGGAGTTGGGCCTGCGACGCCTGCCGCACTTCACCACCCTGCAGAAGTTCGCCCAGCGCGTCCAGCAGGCCCTGCTGGACCGGCTCCTGGGCTCCTTTGCAGACCTGGTCGATGGCCCGTTGCACCTGGCCATCGACTCCACTGGCTTCAGCTGCACCTCTGCCAGCCGGTACTTCTGCACGGTGGTGCAGAGGAACGAGGAGCGAACCCTGGCCAAGGGTCAGAGGTCGCTCCGGAGGCACCTGAAGCAGAGCATGGCCATCGACACCTCCAACCAGATGATCCTGGCCGTCCGCTACCGCTATGGTCCCTACAACGACGCGCCCGACGCCATCCCGGTGCTGGAGGCCGTCGCCAGCATCGGGAAGGTGGCGGTCGTGGTGGCGGACAAGGGTTACGACTCCAAGCATATCCGCCGTTACATCTGGTATGCGATGAAGGCGGAATCTCACATCCCCCTGCGGAGGACAAGCAAGCATGGCCAGGAGGATATGAACATCCTGCGTCGGAAGCAGAAGGACGTCTTCGATGAGCGCAAGTACCACCGACGAGCGCTCATCGAGACGGTGCACTCGGTGGAGAAGCGCGTGATGAGGCAGGACGTGCTGGCGACCAGCACCTCCTGCCAGCACAAGGAGTTGACATTGCGGGCGATCGCGTACGATTCGAGGAGGGCGGCTATGATGGGTAATGATTTCTACTGAGCAAGTTGAGCCAAAAGTTAATTATCGCATACAAATTATCGAGATTGGAACCACGGAGGGGCACAGATGAAGACGTATGTCAAGATCGTATACTCCAGTGAGGGAAGATCGCCCAAGGAGGCCGAGGAGCTGTTGCGGGGGTTCGGTTTCGTCCGGGCCAGGGGAACGAACACCTTTGAGACCGAGGTCCCCGATGAAGCGACAGGCATCGAGAGGCTGGAGGCGCTGCATGCCGGCCTCAAAGGTCAGGGGTTCATCTACGAGCCGTCCGTTGGCAGGCCGCTGGAATCGCTGCCTGGACAGCAGCTGGGATACAAGGAGCGCATGGCCCGCTGGAGGGACGCTGGCCTGGACATAGAGGAGCTGCAGGACCTGCTGCAGTTCGATGTGGAGCGCTTCAAGAGCCGCGGTCTGGAGATGATGCGGTCTCAACTTGATCGGGTGGCCGTGGAACGGGAGCGCGAGATACGCGAGGCGGAGGCGCGGGAGAAGATCGAGCGGGGGCGGGAGAAGATCATGTCCGCGGTCCAATCGGAAGGAGGGCAGACCATCCAGCAGCTCATGGTCATCACCGGCGTGGACGAGGACATCCTCACTCAGATGCTGGACGAGCTGGTCAAGAAGGGCAAGATCGTCGCCCGGCAGAGCGGGAGGCGGGTCGCCTTCGTGGGGGTCTGAGGCCTCAGGTCGCGCAGACCCAGCCTCAGATCGCTCATGGCAACGCTTTTGTAGAAGGTCAATTAGGGTTAAATAGCAGCGCTTTCATGAGTGGGAAAAGAGGTGAACATATGGGAGCATTTGGATCGACCCTGAGGATGTTGGGTCTTTTCGTCTTCATGTTCGCGCTGTTCGCCGTCGTTGGCTGGCTAGTGGGGAGCTACCTCATGGGCGGCTGGATCGTCGGCTCGGTGGTCTTCCTGGCCTTCGCGGCGCTCATGAACACGATATCCTACTTCTATTCATCCAAGATAGTGCTCTGGTCGTACAGGGCGAAGATAGTCAGCGAGAGCGAGTCCCCGAGGCTCTATCGGACCGTGAAGAAGATAGCCGACCAGTCGGGCCTTCCCACACCGAGGATCGCCCTCGTGCCCTCCGAGACCCCGAACGCATTCGCCACCGGCCGCAACCCCAAGAACGCGGTCGTGGCGGCGACGGAGGGCATCTTGAGATTGCTCGACGACCAGGAGCTGGAGGGCGTGCTGGCGCACGAGATGGCCCACGTCAAGGACCGGGACATCCTGGTCATGAGCATCGCCGCCACGCTCGCCGGAGCGATCTCCTTCGCTGCGCGCTGGGCGCTCTGGGGCTCGATGTTCGGCAACCGCCGGGACAACGGGGCCGGAGTACTGATGATCGTGGTGGCCATCACCGCGCCCATCGCTGCGTTGCTGGTGCAGCTGGCCATTTCCCGCAGCCGGGAGTACAAGGCCGATGCCGAAGGGGCCATGCTCACCGGCAAGCCCTTGTACCTGGCCAGGGCACTGGAGAAGCTGGAGAAGGAGAACCGTCGCAAACCACTGAAATTCGGCAATCCAGCGTCCGCGGGGCTGTGGATCGTGAACCCGTTCTCCGCCGGTCGTCTGGTGCGCATCTTCTCTACCCATCCGCCGACCGGCGAGAGGGTGGCCAGGCTGCGCAAAATGGCCAACGACATGGGCCAGTTCTGAGCCCCGCGAAACGCCTTTCCCCTTCTTCTGTTGTCGTCAGCATCTCAGAGCAACAGCATATCCATCAGATCGCAGCGTTCGAGGAACTGGTAGCCTTTGGACACGTTCACCACCTCGTCGATGAGGCGGTGCACGTCCGTGCCCACAGAGACTTGGACCTTGTTCTTGAAGGCCCGGTAGTGCTCCTCCGCTCTCTCGTAGTACGGAACGCCCTCCTCTTTGTACAGGGACGCGGTGTTCACCTCCACGAAGAGGCCGTAGGATTGCAGCAGGTCCGCCACTTCGCCGGACGTGATGCCACTGAACACTCGGGCGATATCTGTGTGCACCAGGCCGCAAGGAACCTTCAGGCGGCAGAGCAGCCAGTCCAGCTCGCTCAGCATGGTCCCGCCCATCTCCTCGTCGTTCACGTACTCGAAGAGCACCAGGTCCAGTTGGTTCAGGGCGTCCACCGGCAAGGAGCGCAGGTCGCAGCGCTCGGGAGAGGTGTCTATCTCCACGCCTGCCAGGACCCGCAGCCCGCCATCATGCTTCCGGTCCAGGTTGCGTATGGTTGATATGTATTCGTCCATCTGTTCCGAGGTCAGGCATCGGGGCACTTTAGAGGTCTGGAAGTGATCGGTGATGGCCACGTGCGTCAATCCACCCTCCGCCGCCCTGGCCGCGATATCCTGAGGGGAGAACCAGCCATCGGAGAAATGCGAGTGCGCGTGGAGGTTGATCAGCGTACCTGCTCCCATTTCTCCAGCTCCTGCACGCTGGACAGGGTTCCGCCCCGCTTGATCTCCTCGCGGATGCGGTTCTCGCGCTCCAATACGTCGACGGAGCGATTCGCCACCTCCACCGCATGCTCCTGAGGGACCACCACCACCCCGTTCTCGTCCCCGATGATCCAATCTCCCACGTGCACCGTCTGTCCGCCGCACACGATCTCGTGGCCGATGCCCCCGTATCCCTTGGGCTCGCCGGCATGCGGCACGATGTGCCTGGAGAAACATGGAAAGCCCATCTCTAGAATGGAGTCAATGTCCCGGGCGGCCCCGTCGATGACCACGCCGCTCACTCCCCTCAACTTGGCGCTCCAGGAGGCGAGCTCCCCCCAGACCGCGACATCGCTCCCTCCCACATCGATGACTATGACATCTCCCTTCCTTGCCCGGTCGATCGCCTCCACGGGCTTCGCCCAATCCCCGTTGGCCGTGAGAACCGTCAGCGCCCGTCCCACCATTTTCTGTCCGTGCGCGATGTGGGGATGGATCCCGGACATCACCCCTCGCTTGTGCTGTGCGTCGGCGATGTTGGGAGTGGAGACCCTTGAGAACGCTTCGAACAGCCCCTCCCGGGCATATTTCCGGGAGAGCTGGAGCGGGACCTTCGCCCCGGTCATCGACTTCTTCACGGCCTCGGCCGCGGAACGCACATCCTCGGCCTTGATTATTCCCCCGCCCACTATAATCACGCTCGCGCCCGAGGAGACCATCTTCCCCGCGCTGCCGGCATTGATGCCTCCGGCGACCGCCACGGGCACCGATACGGCAGAGGCCACTTCCCGTACCAGCTTGGCCGCGGAGACCAGCCCCCTCATCTGCTCGTCTATGCCCACGTGCAGGCAGACGAGGTCCGCACCCAGCTCCTCGGCCCGCCTGGCCGCTTTGGTCGGCGCGGGCACGTTCATCAGGTCCACCATCACCCGGGCGCCGTAATGCTTGGCCGTTAGACATGCTTCTGAGATCGTGCCTTCGTCGGCCAAGGCCATGACGGTGACGATGTCCGCCCCGGCCTTGGCGGCGATTTCCACCTCGAACCCGCCTACGTCCAACGTCTTGGTGTCCGCTACCAACGTGTTCTGGGGGAACGCCTTCTTGAGCGCCCGGAGCGATTCCGAGCCCTCCGATTTCAGCAAAGGGGTGCCGACCTCGATCCAGTCCGCCCCGCCTGCCACCGCCTCCTTCGCGATGGCAAGCGCGCGTTTCAGATGCATGAGGTCCAACGCCACTTGGAGCACTGGTTGCATATGACCGCGCTAGAAGGCTTGAGGCTAATAATCCTTTCCGGGGGGCACTGCAAACCCTAATAATCCTTCCGTCGCATGACTCCGGCGATGGCCACTAGCGCGCAGCGAGGTAGATGCGTCACCGGCATCGATGGATTGGACAACGTCCTTGGCGGGGGCATCCCCACCTCCAATATCGTGCTGGTGACCGGCCCGTCGGGCACGGGCAAGACCACCCTGGCAATGGAGTTCCTGGCCCGAGGAGCGGTCCATGGTGAGACCGGGGTCATGGTGACCACGCAGGAAGGCCAGGAGAAGCTGCTCTCCAACATCCCGCCGCTGGATTTCTTGAAAGAGGCGATGTTCAAGAAGGGCACGATCACCATCCTGGAGCTGGCGGAGGTCCTGAGGTCAGCTGGAGTCTCGCCCACGCAGATGGACGAGGCGGCGGTGGACAAGCTGGTGGGGGCGTTGGGAAAGGTGGTATCCACCGCCAAGGTCACGCGCCTGGTCATCGATACCGTGGACACGATCCTCACGGACGTGAAGGACGAGGCGCTGGATGCCATCCTCCTCACCCGTCTGAGCGAGGTGCTGTACAAGGAAGGCTGCACCGCCATGCTGGTCTCCAGCCGAGGAACCTCCGGCATGCTGGCAGCGGTGTCGGACGGCATCGTGCTACTGGGCAACCTGGACCGGAAGGGGGACCTGCTGCGCACCATGCAAGTGGTGAAGATGAAAGGCACCAGTCACTCTCGGGCCAGGTACGTGATCGATCTTACGTCGTACGGTGTACTCGTGACCCCGTTGTTGAAAGGAGGGAGCTGATGGCCGAAGAGCTGCATGCGCAAGTGGCCGCGAAACTGGAGGAGATCGGCCCCTCGGTGGCGGTGGCGCTGGAGCTGAAGGTCGACAACTATTTCGATGTGATACGCGGGCTGGTGGACGACTTCAGCGCCCGCAAAGGTCTGTGCTGCTTCTACATCACTGCCTCGGTCCCATCATCCACGCTATCCAATGCCCTCGTGGCGCTGGAGGTGGATACCAAGGACGTTCGCTTCGTGGACTGCATCTCCCACACGCTCATGGGCAAGATAGAGCCAGGGGAGAGAGTGGCGCACGTCGAGAGCCCGAGCATGCTGGAGTACGTGGTGCTGAAGGTAGAGTATTTCGCCCGTCAGAACGAGGGAAAGAAGGCACTGGTGATCATCGATTCCGTGAACTCCTTCGCCGTCCACAACGACATCAAGATGCTCTCGGAGTTCTTCACCGTGCTCCTCAACTCCCTCAAGGTCAGGGAGGCATATCCGGTGGTGCTTTCTCTGCCCGACTCCCTGAAGCCGGAGGTCAAGGAGATGCTGGCACTGGTGTGCGACTACACTTTGACGATTTGATCTGGTGTTCGTAGGGCCTGGCTTGTCCCAGCGGCGACGATTTCAAGGCTCCAGATATCGTCGCGAGCCGTTGCCGGAATGATTCTGGGATAGCAATATTTATAAAAGGCAACAGACAAATGACCTTCTTACTGTAGGGTATCTCCCTACGTTAGGAGACTGAACAATGAAGAAAACCTGGAAACTGAGAAAGAACGCCGAGGCAGTGTCCCCGGTCATCGCCACCATCCTCATGGTCGCAATAACCGTGGTGTTGGCAGCGGTGCTCTACGTCATGGTCATGGGCTTCAGCCAGGGAGGCGGAGCCAACACGCCATCGGTGGCCATGAGCAAGACTGCGACAAGCACGGCGAACCAATATAGGATATCCCTGGTATCCATCACATCCACGACGGTCAAGCCCACGGACATCACGATCATCATGACCCCCTCCACGGGCGTCACGATCGGCTCATGGGTCTTATCAACGGGCACGAACCTGGGAGCAGGCGACTACTTCAATGTGACTGGCACGACGCCATCCATCAGCTACACAATCATGTTGAGGTATATCCCCACTAGCAACTCGATGGGTACCCTGACCTTCACCGCCGCGTAGGCGATGGCAGGTTCCCTGGAGCAAACCCTTTCTGGGGGGCGATCCCCCACTATCTGATTTTTCTCTGACCTTGTTGAGCAACCGCTGACTCAGATGGAAGGCAATCTTATTATCAACTCAGTGCCCTGAAGAGGTCGCTGATGACCGAGAGTCTCCGTTCGAAGGTGCCAGATTCCCAGGTTCGTGAAGAGATCATCCGAGCCCTCAAGGACCGGGAAATGACCACCAAGGAGATACAACGGGCGTTGGGTCCAGTGGTCGGACAGTGCCCAGATGAGATCGCCCGTGAGCTGGCCAGGATGCGTCGTCAAGGGCTGATCAAGGGCGAGGTTTCGCAGGAGAAAGGCGGCTGGGTATGGTGGGCGGAGAAGAAAGACTGAGAGCGGTCCTCGCCCGAGGTTCATTCGTGCGCAGGGTTGGCGTCCGAGGTCTGTGCTTCCTGCAACTTCTTCCTCTTGAATTTCACAGTGGACGGCTGGTAGCAGACCACGGTCGTATTCGCCACGTGGTCCGACCAGCGCTGCCTCGGATCGCCTTCCATGCCGAGGCCCGCGAAGATATCGAAGGGAAGGAAGGCATACCAGAAGACCTTGGGCACGCTCCTCACCACCGCCTGATGGAACCGTCCCTTATCGCCCATGGATACCACCCGTAGATGAAGCAGCTTTTTCCCGATGGTCTGCCCGAACCAGCCTTCCAGGATCGCCGAGTACAGGAACCAGCCCACGCCCGAGAAGATGCCGGCCAGCAACACGCTCGTCGCCGAGCTCACGTTCACCAACGCCAAGGAGATTGGCACCGCCACGATCGTCGCATCGATCATTCCGGCGACGATCCGTCTGAGCCAGTGCCTTCGAAAGTCTCCGCTCTGCTGCAATAGATCATATCCAGTAGGCATCCCATCCACCGGGCCGTATATGGGGCATTGGCAAAATAAACCTTGTCCCGAAGGACGCCACTCAGCTCGCCCGTCTGTCATCACCCATCAGAGCTGGGTTTGTCATCATGGTGGCATGGCACGTTAGCGAGCAATGGACCGATAAACCTAGCGGGTCCGGGAACGGGTTTATCATGGAGCGTGCCTTACCAAGAAAGAGAACATGGAAGGCGAGCAGGGGTCGAAGAGGCGGACGAGGCTTAAGACGACATTCCTCATCGCCTATATCGTAATCATAGCAGTGGCGGCGTTCCTGCTGCTTCCCACCTACTGGTATCTGTGGCTCATCATCACTCTCATCGGACTGTTTCGCATCGCTTCGTGGTACATGCCGCGAACGACCTACCTATGCTCCAACTGCGGGAAGGAGTTCATTGCCAGACGCGGCTCGTCGCTTCGGCCCGCCGCCGATCTCTATAGCGGCACCACCAAGACCAAATGCCCGAAGTGCGGCAGCACGTCCTGGACCAAGGTCACCAGAAGGGGGAGCAAGTGACGAAGAGGGAACCGCTCCGGCCGATCCACTCCAAGGACAGAACGAGGCTGATGTGGAAGCCGCCTAAGACCGATGGCGAAAGGAAGAAAGTGCTATTCATCTGCACCCACAACTCCATCCGCTCGCAAATGGCGGAAGGCTTCTTGAACCACCTCTACAGCGATCGATACGAAGCCTTCAGCGCCGGAACGAGGCCAGACAAGGTCCATCCTTTGGTGATCGATGTCATGGCGGAGGTTGGCGTGGACATCTCCCGGCAGCGCTCCAAGAACATCGAAGAGATGCTCGACCATTACTTCGATATGGTGGTCACAGTCTGCGACTCCGCACGTGAAAATTGCCCCCTCTACCCCGGTGGAACGGAGCTCATCCACCACGACTTCGAAGATCCGGCCAGCCATGATGGCCCATTAGAAGAAAGGGTCGAGGGGTTCCGCCGAGTCCGGGACGAGATACGTGCCTGGATAATGCAACGTTTCGGAGAGCGAGCCAAATGATCCCCATCTTCGTGTACGACCAGAACGAGTGCGATCCCAAGAAGTGCACCGCCAAGAAGATGCTGCGCTTCAAGCTGGCCCAGCCCCTCTCATCGTTCAAGAGCATTCCCCGAGGGAGCGTGGTCCTCAACCCCATGGCGGAGAAAGCCCTTTCCCGGGAGGACACCTCCAAGGCGAGACATTTCGGCCTGGTGGTCATGGACCTCTCCTGGAACCGGATCGAAGGTTTCCCTCCCATCCGCGAAGGCGCATTCTCCAGGGCGCTCCCCTTTCTGCTGGCCGCCAATCCGGTCAATTGGGGCAGGCCGCTGAGGCTCACCAGCGCGGAAGCCGTGGCCGCCGCCTTGTATATCATGGGGGAGAAGGAGCAGGCGCGGCTGGTCATGGGCAAGTTCTCCTGGGGGGAGCAGTTCCTGCGTTTGAACGCCGAGCCACTGGAGCGTTACAGCGAAGTTGAGACGAGCGCGGAGGTGGTCAAGATCCAATTAGACTACGTTCAGCCCCAAGAGGAATCAGGGCGCGAACGCCAGTAGGTGGCGGACCAGGGTAAACGACCGAGGGTATGCCAGATGATGCGACCAGGTAACACTTCGCCAACGCCCACCTATCCCTTTTTTATGAGGGAAGCGCATATTGGAAGCCCCGCCGCTAGCTGCGGGCCGAGGTGACCGCTTTTGCCGTCCGACTACACCGATGAGGACCTTATCGCCAAGTGGGAAGAGTTCTTCGAGACCAGCGGGCAGAGGGTCAAGGTGATCGAGGTCGCCGACCTCTACCCAGAGCAGCGGAGCGTCTTCATCCCCTACGCGGAACTGGACATGTTCGACCCGGACATGGCCGATTACCTATTGCATCATCCCCTCAAAGCCCTCCTGCTCGGAAAGCAGGCGGTACGCAAGATCGTGCCTCCTGGCCGGGAGAAGGTGGAAGTGAACCTGCGCCTGACCGGCCTGCCCAAGGACAGCAAGGTCGAGATCCGAAATATCAGAGCGGACCACCTGGGCAAGCTGATCGCGGTCGAAGGGCTGGCAAGGAAGGCCACCGAGGTACGGCCAAAGATCACGGACGCCTTCTTCCAGTGCGCTCGATGCGGCTTCGTTATCCGAGAGCCGCAGGAGGGCATGTACTTCAAGGAGCCGCTGGAGTGCTATCGAGATCAAGGCGGCTGTGGAAAGACGACCTCCTCGACCAAGTTCAAGCTGCTCTCCGAGGACTCCAAATACGTAGATACGCAGAAGATCGAGATCCAGGAGAATCCGGAGGGACTGAGGGGAGGGGCGCAGCCCGAGAGGCTCACCGGCTACATCGAGGACGATCTGGCCGGTGCTATCTCGCCCGGGGACAGGGTCATCCTCAACGGCGTCGTGCGCTCGGTGCAGAAAGGCGCCGTGCAGAAGTCCACCCTCTTCGATATCAACCTGGACATTCTCTCCGTGGAGTTCAAGACCCAGGAGTACGAAGAGGTGGCGATCGGCGAGGAGGACGAGCTGGAGATACTGCGGGTCTCGCGCGACCCCGAGCTCTTCAAGCGCTTCATCGCCTCCATATCGCCGACCATCTACGGCTATGACAAGGAGAAAGAGGCCCTCGCCTTGCAGCTTTTCGGTGGAGTGCACAAATCCCTGGACGATGGCACGAAGATCAGGGGGGACATCCACGTCCTGCTGGTCGGCGATCCAGGCGTGGCCAAGTGCGTGACCGGGGAAGCCCAGGTAATGTTGGCCGACTGCTCATCCCGGCCGATAAGGGACATTGTCGAAGAAGGCCTGGCCCAAGGCCCGGTGGAGAAGGTGGACGATGGAGTGCACGCGCCTATCGAACTGAAGGTCATGGCCTTCTCCAGCCGGGGCGCCATCGAGCCTGCGAAGGCGGTTCGAGTTTGGAAGCGCACCGCTCCGAAGAAGATGCTCCAGATCACCACGACAGGCGGAAGGAAGCTATGCGTCACGCCCACGCACCCCCTGTTCGTGCAGAACGGACCTCGTATTCAGTTCCGGCCTGCCTCACTCATCTACGAAGGGCAGCATATCGCCATTGCCACCGGTGGAGGGGAGTGCGGTCCGGACGAGACCCATGGCCTGAAGCGCGGCCTCGACTGGGACCAGATGGCGAAGAAGGAGGAGGTCGACGCCCCCGAGCCATATGTATACGATCTTGAGGTCGAGGGAGTGCACAACCTCGTCACCAACGAGATCATCTCTCACAATTCCCAGATCCTTCGCTACATGGCGGAGATGGCGCCGCGGGGAATATACGCCTCCGGCAAATCCTCATCCGCTGCGGGCCTGTGCGTGCATCCCGAGACCAAGATCATCGTCGACGGCAAGCCGATCGAGATAGGCAGGTTCGTGGAAACGAAGCTTCGTAAGCCGAAGGAGATCAAGCCGGGCATGTGGTCGGAGGCGTGCAACGGGCACGTGGTGGATTCGGTTTGGGGGGGTGCGACCGAGCCTCGAACGCTCAAGTCCATATGGCGAATAAACACCCCTTCATTTCTTGTGGAACTCGTGGCGGCCAGTGGGCAAAGGATCACCCTGACACCGGAGACAAGGGTCAAGGCGCGCCGCTTCGGCATGGCGGATGCATTCTCCCGTTCCTCGGACCTGATGCCGGGGGACGAGGTGCTGCTGCGAAGCGAGGGCGGACTAGAATGGATGAGGCTGCAGGAGAAGCATGAGATGCGGGAGAACCTGCCGAGCTACGTCTACGACCTGACGGTCGAGGGGTCGCATACCTTCGTCGCCAACGATTTCATAGTGCACAACACCGCCGCGGCGGTCAAGGACGAGTTCGGCGAGGGCCGGTGGACGTTGGAAGCGGGCGCGCTCGTGCTGGCTGACCAGGGCCTTGCCAGTATCGACGAGCTCGATAAGATGACCGATCAGGACCGGAGCGCCATGCACGAGGCGATGGAGAGCCAGTCCGTCTCAGTGGCCAAGGCCGGCATCACCGCCCGGCTGCAATGCCGCTGCTCCATCCTCGGTGCCGCCAATCCAAAGTACGGGCGATTCGAGGAATCGCAGTTCGTCGCCGACCAGATAGATCTTCCTCCAGCGCTGATGTCCCGTTTCGATCTTATCTTCGCAATGACAGACAAGCCCCAGGCCGACAAGGACGCCAGGATCACCAAACACATCCTGGGCGTGCACCGCCGGGGCGAGATCCTCCGCAGAGACGACCTCTCGGACGTCGAGGCCTCGGAGCTGGAGAGGATGCTCAAGGAGACGGAGTCCCTGGAGCCCTGGTTCTCCAAGGAGTTCTTCCGCAAATATGTCGCTTACTCAAAACGCATCATACCCATCCTCAGCGACGACGCCATCAAGCTCATCAGCGAGAACTACCTGCGGATACGCAAGCAGGGAGAGGGCGAAGGAAAATCCGTTCCTATTACGGCTAGACAGCTTGAAGCGTACGTCAGATTGGCAGAGGCCAGCGCCCGGGCAAGGCTGAGCAAGGCCGTCACCTTGGACGATGCTCAGAGAGCGGTGCAGATCGTGGAATACTACCTGGGCAAGATCGCGGGCGAGGATGGCATGCTGGACTACGACATCATCGCCACTGGCATCTCCCGGTCGCAGCGGGAGCAGATCGTGGTGATACGGGAGCTGATCAAACACAACGCGGACCGAGAGAAGGGCATCAGCATCGAGATGCTCATCCAGCTGGCCGATGGCGACGGCGTTCCGGAGGAAAGGGTAAGGACCCTGCTCAAGCGCCTTCTGGACAATGGAGAAGTGTTCCAGCCCTCGGGCGGGTACTACAAGCTGGCCTCCGAGGTGGGCGAATGATCACCGTGCGCATGTACCGTCGCGGGGGAGAGGTCGTGGTGGCGGCGTGCGACAAGGACCTGGTGGGACGGTGTCTCAGGGAAGGCGAGCTGCGTTTGGACGTTTGCTCCTCTTTCTACGAGGGCGAGGATGCGGACGAAGAGATATTGGTCAACCGTCTGAGCATGGCCACCATCGCCAACCTGGTCGGCCAGAGGACCATAGGCATCGCTTCCAAGCATAGGTTGATTGATGAAGAGTGTGTGATCACGATCCAAGGCGTGCCCCACGTCCAGATGGTGAGGATGTAAGATGTTCTGCGTCCGCTGCGGGCGTGAAGGCTCCACCTATGAGAGCCTGTGCGTCGAGTGCTTCCTGAAGAACAATCGGTTCACTTCTGTTCCAGATCACGTGGATCTCTTCCGGTGCGCCTACTGCGAGGAGTACCTCATCGAAGGCAAGTGGCGCAAGTTCGCCTCGCTGCCGGAGGCCATCCGGGACGCGGTCAAGCGCTCCATCGAAACGAAGAGGGGAGCGGACCTGACCCAGGTGAAAATGAAGATCGAGGAAGCGGACGCCAAGAACTTCCATGTGCACATGCTCTCCACGATCGAGTACAGCGACCTGAAGCTGGAGGAGGAGGCGCAGACCACCGTCCGCCTGAAAGGCACGGTCTGTCCGCGCTGCAGCAAGATGGTCGGCAACTACTACGAGAGCATCATCCAGGTCCGTGGCCGAGAGCGGAAGCTGACGGAGAAGCAGAAGCAGCACCTGCTGGGGGAGATCACCTCCCGGGTGGAGGAGGCCCAGAACGACAACCGGGAGATGTTCATCAGCAAGCTGCAGGAAGTGCCCGGTGGTCTGGACGCCTACCTCTCCTCCATCTCCTTGGGGAAGAGCATCGCTAAGACGCTGGCGGAGAAGCTCGGGGCGGAGGTCAAGGAATCTTCGACCCTGGTAACGCAGAAGGAGGGGAGGGACGTCTATCGCGTCACCTACCTGGTCAGGCTGCCGGCCTACATGAGGGGCGAGGTCGTTCTTCACAAGGCGAAGCCGCACTTGGTCATGGCCATTACCTCCACCAGCACCAAGTTGTTGGACCTGAAGACGCACGAGCCGGTGAACGTGGGCAACATGGAATTGCACGAAGTGAAGGTCATCGGCAAGATCGAGGACATACACGAGGCGGTGGTATTGGTAGACTCCAAGCGCGAGGTGCAGATAATGCATCCCCGGACCTTCGCCACCGTGGAGGTGCGCAAGCCGCAGCACTTCGAGGTGAGCGGGGAGACGGTGCGGGTTTTCGTTCACGAGGAGGACGTCTACCTAGTGCCGTGATCAGTCCAGGAACTCATCTTCCTTCTCTTGCACCAGTTCGAGGAAGAGTTCCGCTGCTCTCTCCACCTCTTCCCTTCTTCCTTTGATGACCACCACATTCCCCTTTTCCCTCCAATCCTCCTTGGGCAGGGAAGCGATCCGCACCTGGAACGCCCTCACCAGCTGCTGGAACAGCGGCTCCATGGTCGTTTCCCGCAGCTTGATGCAGAGCTCGCGCTCCACCAGGCCTTCGGAGACGATGCAAGCGAGGACGTGCAGCTCGAACATCACCATCATCTCCTTCGGGAACCCAGGCAGGCAGAGGATGCGCATTTCCCCCGCCAGCGCATCGATGCCGCAGGCCGCCCCGACCGGATTTTGGAGGGCCTTCGACCCTTTGGGCACTTTGGCCATGAGCAACGCTTGTTCACTGGCTTTGGGGCGGCGTCCATGCATCCTTCGCAGCGACCCCTCCAACCAGGTCTGGGCTTCCGGATCGATCTCCAGGTCCGTCCCCAGGTACTTTGCCAGGGCGTGCCTGGTCACGTCATCCAACGTCGGGCCGAGTCCGCCCGTCACGACCAGTAGCTCCGTTCCCCGAGCACCCGCGGATTCGATCTCAGCGACGATGGCATCCAGGTCGTCCGCGACCACCGTTATCTGGGAGAGGTAGGCTCCCCTGGCACGGACGGTCTTGATCATTTCCACCGGATAGGGATCGACCTCACCGGTCAGCAATTCGTCGCCGATAAGCATCAGCTCGATGCGCATGCCTCTCCCTCTTCAGAAGCGCCCTACGCCGGAATAACACCATCGTCGTCGTCCGGCAGAGCGTTCTACTTATGAACCCACGGCAATATTGGTCCCGGGAACATGAGGACCACCAAGCTGGTGGAGGACGTGACCGTCAACCTTCTGCGGATGGCGGTGACCTCCTTGCCCGAGGACGTGCTCACGGCGCTGCGCCTGGCGGAGAAAGAGGAGACGAGCGAGATCGCACGGATCCAGCTCCGGACGATCCTGGCGAACGTGGAGATGGCCGATCGACGCACCCTGCCCATGTGCCAAGACACCGGGTTGCCAGTGTTCTTCGTCTCCGGTCGGTGCATACCTCATCTGGAGGAAGCCGTCCGCCGGGGGGTCGCTCGGGCCACGTCCGAGATCCCTCTGAGACCGAACGCGGTGCAACCCCTGACCAGGGCGAACCCGGGCGATAATCTCGGCAAAGGAATGCCTCACATCCATTTCCATCCCTCGGACGAGGACTTCACGGAGATAACCGTCATGCCCAAAGGGGCCGGTTCGGAGAACATGAGCGCGCTCTCCATGCTCAACCCCTCCCAGGGAGCGAAGGGCATCAAGGCCTTCGTCCTGGACACGGTGGTGGCCGCGGGAGGGAAGCCTTGTCCTCCGACCATCGTCGGGGTGGGGATCGGCGGGACCGCGGACGAGGCCATGTTGTTGGCGAAGAGATCGCTGCTGAGACGGCTTGATGTGCCTAACCCAGACCCAGATCTGCGCCGCCTCGAGGAAGAGCTGAAGGACGCGCTCAACTCCACGGGCATCGGGCCGATGGGGCTGGGAGGACAGACCACGGTCCTAGGGGTACTAATCGAGGACGCGTTCACGCACACTGCCAGCCTGCCCGTGGCGATATGCCTGCAGTGCTGGGCCTCCCGGCGAGCTTCGGCCCGCATCTTCAAAGATGGCCACGTAGAATATTCCAAGGAGGGATTCCGCTGAAGCTCAGGTCGCCTTTGTCCGAGAAGGACGTTAGGCAGCTGAAATTGAGGGATACCGTCACTCTGGACGGATTGATCTTCTCCGGCCGGGATGAGGTGCACATCCGAGCCTTGGAATACGCCCGGGAAGGGCGGAAGCTGCCGTACGATCTGCATGGGGGAGTCATCTTCCATTGCGGCCCCATCATGAAAAAGGTCAACGGCCACTGGAACGTGGTGGCGGCCGGCCCGACCACAAGCTCGCGCATGAACACCATGGAGCCAGAGTTCATCGAGAGGTTCGGCATCCGGGCCATCATCGGGAAGGGAGGGATGTCCCAGGCCACGGTGGACGCCATGGTCAAGTTCGGTTGCGTCTACCTGGCGTTCACTGGAGGGGCGGCGGTCTTGGGCGCGGAAGGCATCGCCGAGGTCAAAGGCGTGGAGTGGCTGGACCTGGGGATGCCCGAGGCCATGTGGGAGCTAGCCGTGAAGGGGTTCGGTCCCATGACCGTGGCCATCGATGCCCATGGCAACAGCCTCTACAAGGAGGTCGATGCCCAGGTGACGAAGAACGTTGCCGTGGCGAAGAAGAAGCTGGGCCTACTTTGTTGACCCATCGTCCTTCCCTTTCGGCTCCTTCTTTTCTGGTTTTGAAGCCTCATCCTCTTCGAAGGCCAGCAGTTTCGGGTTCTTGGCCCCCTTGCTCCGAATGAAGAGCGCCACGATCGTCATGAGGATGGCGAAGACCAGGCCGACCACCATCAACGAGTGCGTCAGGTCCAGGTCGCCTATGAAACCCCTCAGCCCCTCGACCGGCGCCAGCTGCATGGAAAGGTCCAGACGTTGTTCGCGGTTCGGAGCCACGGAGATAAGTACGATACGTTCCTGCAATCCTGCCTTGCTGAACTGCAGCACGTAATCGCCAGTGATGACATTGTTGAGCGAATAGTTGCCATTGGCATCGGTCTGGGCTTCCTTCACAGTTTGCGAGCCGGACAGGAGGACGACCTTCACGCCCTCCTCGGGGTTCCCGCCGAGCGACACCCGGCCGAAGACCAGGCTGAACTGCGGTTGGAGGGTGAACGCGATCTCGACGGACGAGCCGCGAGCGACATCCACCGGTTTGGAGTAGTAGCTGTCGTTATAGCCGGTCTTTGACGCCTTGGCCACATAGGCACCTGGCTGTACGCCGTTGATGATGAAGGCGCCGAATGGGTTCGTGCTTGTGGCAACATAGTCCTTGGCGCCGCTCAGGGTGATGGTCACGCCTCCTAGGGCGACCTCCCCGGATGTGACATGCCCCAAGACCTGGCCGAGTACTTCGCTCAGGGTGAATTCCAGGCCGGTCACGTTCCCTGGCCCGACGAGCACGTTGTGGTATGTCACATTGGCAGTGCGGTTGACCATGGCTGCCGAGAGATTGTAGGTCCCCGCGGGCAGGGAGATATTGTAGTTCCCGGTGGCATTGGTCAACGCATAGTAGTTGAAGTGGGTGGTGACGTCGGTGGCGGTAATGTTGACGCTGGCCAGGGGCACGCCGGTCTCGTTGACCGCTGACCCACCGATGAAGAATGGATCGAGCGGCCCTGCAGCCTCGGCTGGCGATGCAGGAAGAACGCTCAGCAGCATCAGCAGGAGCGCGATGATCACGATAGCGGGTCGCTTCAAGTCAAGCACCGCATTAGGCTGGAAGGGGATAAGAACCTTTCTCGCCACCTCCAGGACGATCGTCCTCGGTCGACCGTGTCCCTCGGCTAAAATAAGCGGATCGTTCTTGACGAAAGGAGTTCACGAGTATTCGAACGCACCCTCTCAAAGAATGAATGCCAGAGGTCCCTCGCCCGGCTCCGCCGACCTCCCCGAAAGGTAGTAATAGGGGCACGGCCAATGAATCGCGCTTTCAAGGCATCGAGGATGAGATGGAGAGAGTAGCGAAGAGGAGCACGAAGCAAGAGGTCATGGGCCTCATGGAGCCGCTCATCGCGGAGTGGTTCAGCTCCAAGTTCAGCGATCTCACGGAACCGCAGTCATACGCCATACCGATAATCCACCGGCGGGAGCACGTGCTCGTCTCCTCGCCCACTGGCTCAGGCAAGACCATGACCGCGTTCCTGAGCATCATCAACGAGCTGTTCAAGTGTGCCAAGGCCGGGAAGCTGGAGGAAAAGATCTACGCCGTCTACGTTTCCCCCCTGAAGGCACTGGCGAACGATATCAACCGCAACCTGGAGGAGCCGTTGCGCGAAATATCCGAGCTGGCGCGCAGAGAGCACGTCGACATGCCAAGCATCAGGGTGGGGCTGCGCACGGGCGACACCCCCCAGGCCGAGAGGCAGCGGATGCTCAAGCGGCCTCCGCACATCCTCATCACTACCCCGGAGTCCTTGGCGCTGGCCCTGGCCGCTCCCAAGTTCCGGGAGAGGTTCGCCTCGGTCGAGTATCTCATCGTAGACGAGATCCACGAGATCTGCGATTCCAAGCGCGGGGTCTTCCTTTCCCTTACTCTGGAGAGGTTGCAGGATCAGGTGAAGAAGCAGATCACCCGCATCGGTCTCTCGGCCACTCTCGCTCCCATTGAAGAAATAGCCCAGTTCCTGGTCGGTTACGACAAGGGCAAAGGGCGGGACGTGAACATCGTCGAGGTCAAGACGCGCAAGAACCTGGACCTGAAGGTGCTCTGCCCCGTGGAGGACATGACCACCCTTTCCTACGAGGTCATGAACTCCCGCATGTACGACCTGCTGAAGGAGCTCATCGATTCGCACACCTCCACCATCGTCTTCACCAACACCCGCAGCGGGACAGAGAGCGTGGTCTACAAACTGAAGGAACGGGGCATAGAGAGCATCGAGGCGCATCATGGCTCTCTGGCCAAAGAAACGAGGCTGGACGTGGAGGAGCGGCTGAAGACCGGGCAGCTCCGGTGCGTCGTCTCCTCGACCTCATTGGAGCTGGGCATCGACATAGGCTTTGTGGACCTGGTGTGCCAGATAGGCTCGCCCAAGTCCGTGGCCAAGGGCATGCAGCGCGTCGGCCGGAGCGGGCACTCGCATGGGAAGACCGCCAAAGGTCGCATGATCGTTTTCGACATGGACGACCTGGTCGAGTGCGCTGTGCTTTGCCGCGCAGCTCATCGCAGCAACATAGATCGCGTCACCATACCGGAGAACTGCCTGGACGTGCTGGCGCAGAGCATCGTGGGCATGAGCATCGAGAAAAGATGGGAGGTGGACGAGGCCTTCGACGTGGTGCGACGCTCGCATTGCTATCGCAACCTGAGCAAGCAGAGCTTCCTGGAAGTGCTCCGCTACCTAGGCAGTCGGGAGGGCTTCGAGGGCGTCTACTCGAAGATATGGCTGGACGAGGATGAAGGGCGCTTCGGCAAGAAGAAGGGCGGGCGCATGATCTATTTCCTCAACCTAGGCACCATTCCGGAAGAGGCCAATTACAAAGTGGTGAACGAGCGTGGGGCCTTCGTTGGCGACCTCTCGGAGAAATTCGTGGAGCGCCTGGCGCCTCGCGACGTCTTCGTGCTCGGCGGTCGCTCCTACGAGTATCTGAAGACCAAGGGCATGAAGGCCTTCGCCCGCTCCGCCTCCGGCCGCAAGCCCACTGTGCCGTCCTGGACCGGCGAGATGCTGCCCCGTTCCTTCGATCTCAGCGTGGAGATCGCCCGTTTCCGGAGGGAACTGGCGGAGCGTCTCGATGAGCCCGAGGACGAAGTCATCGATTGGCTGGGCCGCGATTTCGACATCGACCTGGGTTCTGCGCGTTCCATAGTATCCTATTTCAAAGAGCAGCGCTCGGCCGTGAACCTCATTCCCAACGATCGGACGTTGGCGGTGGAAGGCTATCTGGACCGGAGGGGCAATCACAACGTCATCTTCCATTTCCCTTTCGGAAGAAGGGTGAACGACGCTCTCTCCCGGGCGTACGCCTTCAAGCTCACCCAGCAGCTCGGTTCGAATGTTTCCGTGTCGGTGCTGGACGACGCCTTCATGATCAGCGTGCCGCGTCAAGTGTCCCTGGCCGACATGCGCTCCCTGGTCAAGAGCGACGAGCTCGAGGGAGTATTGCGCAAGGCCATCAAGGACTCGGAGATATTCAAGCAGAGGTTCCGGCACACCGCCTCCCGCTCTTTCATGATACTGCGCAACTACAAAGGCAGGCAGGTGTCCGTCAACCGGCAGCAGGTCCGCTCGGGATATCTGCTTGACTACCTGAGCAACCTGGAGCACGTTCCGGTTATCGACGAGACATACCGCGAAATCCTGGAGGACGTGATGGACCTCGCCAACGCTCGGGCAGTGTTGGAAGGCATCGAAAAAGGGCAGATGGACGTGGCGTGCATCGATTTCTCCTCCACTCCTTCGCCGTTCGCGCACAGCATCGTGCTGGCGGGCATATCGGACATAGTGCTCATGGAGGACCGGTCTGCACTGTTGAAGGAATTGCATCGCAAAGTGTTGGAAAGGGTGATGGAGGGCGATCTGGACCGCTTCGAGTTCGAGCAGGAGGCGGTTGTCTCGTACTTCGCCAGGAAGCGCGGGCGCATTTCGACCAAGGATGAGCTGGTGACGTTGCTCAAGCGCACCGGCCCACTGCACATCTTCAAGGAGCGCGGGCGCAGCGTATACTCCTACTCCGATCCGGACAAGGCCACCGTGGACGCATGGGCCTCGGAGCTGCTGGAGGAAGGAAAGATCGCCTCGGTCCATATCGACGACCTCAACTACGTCGCCTCCGAGGACCTCTCCACCTACGCCCCTTTGCTGGCAAAGGACCGAGAGCTGGGTGAGACAGAGAAGAAGGCGCTCGAGCTTCTTGCCGACTCGCATTCGGCCGCGGAAGTGGCTGAGACGTTGGGGGTGGACATCGACAAGGCACTGCGCGCCCTCCACGTGCTGGAAACGATGCAAGTGGTCGGGCGGGCATCGCGCAAGGAAGGCAAGTGGCGCTATCGAAGAAGGGACATAGCGCTTACCTCCAAGCAAGAGGCGCTGGACAAGGCCATCATCACCTTCCTGGGGGCGTTCGGACCGGCATCGGCAGATGAGGTTGCTTTCGTCATCGGACAAGAGGAGGCGGAGGTCGCCAGCGCCCTCTCCGCCCTGACGGCGGAGGAGATCATGGACGAAGGAAGGTTCGTCATCTCCGAGCGGACGCAATACATGCTCAAACTGGACCACCTGCGCCTGAGGGCCGGGGGCCAACGCGTCTACGATTCCCGGACCATCGACTCCTATCGCAGGAGAAAAGGGGAGGGGCCGTTCCAGAGCATCGAGGAGTGCGTGCGCTTCTTCGGGGAGATGGGCATGCCGGTGGACATACACCGTCGGGTGCCTTCCTTCGATGTGGGAGATTGGGAGCGGCTGCGCACCAGCGGCCGGTTGCTCCTGGGTCGCTTCCGGCGCGCCCGGGTCCGCTACGTGCTGGATGAGGATGCAGCTCTCTATGTGGCGGCCTATCGCATGGCCGGCCTCGGCGAGCAGGACCAGCGCATTCTGAACGTGATCGCCTCCTACCAGGGCATGAGCATGCGCCAACTGATGTCCGAGCTCGGCCTGGAAAAGGAGGAGCTGAAGGAGAGCCTCGACCGTCTGGACCGGAACACGTATGTGGTGCGGAAGTACGACGAAGGGGAGGAGTGGGCTCGGGAGAACGTCTATCTGCCGTTCGAGGCCAAGGAGTTCGATGGTGACGCGCTCATAGAGCTGGTGCGCCGCTTCCTACTGGCCTACGGTCCAGTGCCGCTCTTCGCCATGACCGGCTACACTGGCTTCTCTCCCGATCAGGTCAAACGGGCGCTCTCCCAGCTGGAAGTGAGTACCATCACGGTGAGCGAACTGCACACCGAGATGTACCTGCTGGCGGAGGAGGCGGAGCGCTTGGAATCCTTCGTTCCTTCCGAGGAAGGCACGAAAATAGTCTCGCTCTACGATCCATCCGTGCAGCCGATGTGGGCGGAGATCGCCTCCCGTTACGGAGACGGCTGGGTCTTCCCCATCCTGCACAAAGGGCGCCTGGTCGGAGCGGCGGAGAAATGGAACATGAGCGGATGCGTGGAGGTCCGCTCCTTGGACCTGGATGACGACAAGCTGCTCGCTCCGGCGCTGGTAGCCATCGACCGGATGATGACCTTCTACAAGCTCCTGGGCTACGACGTCGTCCGGCTGCGGGAGGTATTGGGCAAGGATGCGGCCGAAGTGCCTCCAGAGGTGGACGAGGTCCTGCGGCAAGGAGGGTACGTGGCCACTAACGGCCTCTACGTAAAGGGTCGCTTCACGGCCAAGGTGTTCACCCATGACCAGGTCTTCAGCTACGTGTTCCGGAAGCAGCGCGTGCTGCGCTCGCGCCGGTTCAGGAACATCCTGGAAGCGGTCAAGTCCACGGGAGGACTACGCTCCGAGGCGGATGCCTTCCTTCGCTCCAAGGTGAAGGTACCGTTGAAGAAACTGGCTGAACAGGGGTTCCTGGTCCGCGGCGTCGGCATTCCGGAGTTCACCCTCTACACCACCTCGGAGCACATGTCCCTCTACTCCAAGGCGAAATCCGTTCCCCTGGACCAGGACATGCGCTCCCTGCTGCAGATCATCATCGAGTCGGGGACGATCTCCAAACGCAGGCTCTTCGACCTCTCACCCGTGGGCGAGAGGAGGACGAAGGAGGCGATGCGCCGACTGCACCAAGGTTCGCGGATCTACCTGGACGGGGCGAACCGCATCCGCGCCTCAACCGAAAGCAAGCTCACGCAGCGCGAGGCACAGAAGGAGGTGGTCCACCTGCTCTTCCGCAACTTCGGGCTCTTCAGCGCCGAGAACCTCTCCCGCTTCATGAAGTTCGAGCTGCGCATGCGCGACCTGCGCTCGATACTGGCCGAGCTGGAGGACGAAGGTCTCCTGGTCAAAGGGTTCCTGATGCAGGATGATCAGACCATGCATTGGGCGCTCGCCAGCGAGATCGAGAAGATCGGACCGTTGTCGAAGGAGGAGTTCGTGCTCACTCCCATGGACAACCTATGGTACTATATCCAACCGCAGGTGAAAGAGCGGTTCGGAACCTGGTGCTACGTCCTCTTCCGAGGTCCGGAGATGGTGGGCATGTTCCGGGCGCGCAAGAAGGGCAGCGACCTCATCATGTTCGAGATGCAGGGTGAACAAGACCTGAAGGAATCGGTGCGGAAGCATCTTCGCGAGATAGGCCTGGTCCTCAAGGAGGCAGAGGCGAACGAGACGCCAGAATGGGAGGTGGAGGAGTTCTACGAGCTCACCCACCCGGGCGAGGACTGATCACTCTTTTCGGTCCAGTATCAACTGTGCCACCTTGCGCCCGGACAGCAGCATGCCGCCGAAGATGGGCCCCATGCGCGGGGCGCCCATGACCGCGTTGCAGGCCATGCCCGTGACGTAGAGGTTCGGATACACCTCGACGGTGTTCTCCACGGTCATGAACTCACCCACCTCCGCCCACATGCTCTTCTCGCCCTCGATGCGGCCAGTTGGCGTGTTCAGACGGCCCACCTTGCGCACGACCACGTTCACCACTTCTGCCGGGTGGCCGGTGCCATCGATTACGTACTTGGAACGGATGGCCAGTGGGTCCACGTGCAGCCTGGCGACCTCTACGGCGCTGAAGTTGATGACCACGCCGCAGATCCGGTCCTGGCGGATCATCACGTCCTCCACCGTGATGTTGTTGTAGAGCTTCGCTCCCGCATCCAGGGCGGAGGCGATCAGCTTGGCGGAAGCTTCTACGGAATCGGCGGTGTGGTATCCATCCCCCGCATCCTCAAGGCGCACGCCGATCTCTTCCAGCAATGACTTGGACTCCTCCTGCACCACGATTACGGGGAAGGTCATGCCGCCCCCCCACATGCCGCCGCCCGGAGTGAGCTTGCGCTCGAAGATGACGACCTTCTTGCCGCCCGTGGCCAGATAGCGGGCCGCGGTGAGCGAGGCCGGTCCAGCGCCAGCGATGACCACATCCACATCCAAATTCTCAAGGAACTCTCGGGAATAGCGTTCGACGATCTTGCGCGTGACCATTATCTCGTCAATCGGCATGGAAGCTCACGTCCTCCGTCCTATATCGAGGAAGAGGATTTAGGCCCTCTGTAAACGATTGTGAATATTTGAATCCTCGCAGCCACTCCCGTGCGTTTCAGTTTCGCGTCAAATCTCTTAAATATCGTTAACCCCATTTGCGCTTTCATGAAGATCCCGTGCGAACTGATCGTTTGGTATGTCCTGCCCTCGATCAGGAGGGAGCTGGCCCGGGAGCTTGTCGACAAGCACCACCTGAGCCAGGCGGAGGTGGCCAGACGCTTTGGCGTTACGGACGCGGCCATCTCTCAGTACCTCAAGGCCAAGAGGGGTACCAGCAAGGAGATCGAGAACAGCGGGAAATACGAGGACTTCAAGAAGGAGGTCGAGGCCTCCGCCGCGCGCATGATCAACGGCTCGGACATCGTCACCGAGACCTGTCGCATCTGCGAGATGGTAAAGAAGAGCGGCATGCTGGTCAAGGTCTACGAGACCCACACTGGTGTCAGGGCGCCCCAATGCGTCAGCTGCCAAATCGACACCTGATCCACTTCTATCGTCTCGACCGTCTGGCATCCTCTGTTAAGAACAGGTATTCCTGGGCGTAGCCAGCGTATCTTCCGAAGTGCGATCTGGCCCAACCGTTCACCTTCTCGTATGAGCCCTCGACCGCATACTTCGAGCTCATGACCCGCTTGATGCGCACGTCCACCGGGAACGCCTCCAGGTGGTCCAAGCAGAAGAGGGCTATGCAATCGGCCACCTTGTCCCCGATGCCGTGGAAGCGCTTCAGCTCTGCGACGCACTGCTCGTATGGAACCTTTTTCCACCGCTCGAACCTCAGCTCGCCGCGAACGCCAGAAACGGCGAACTGCACGAATCTCTGGCAGCGGTAGCCAAGCCCGCATGATTGCGCCTCCCTCTCACTTTGGACGATCTGTTCGGGCGTGGGGAAGGAGAAAAGGTCCGGTTCGATCTCCGTGCCGTACGTCCGGCAAACGCTCTCGATCATCTTCTTGATGCGAGGGACGTTGGCGTTGGTGGCCAGGACGAAAGAAGCGGCGCACTCCCAGGGCTCCTGCCGCAGCAGTCGTAGTCCTGGAAAACGCTCCATCAGCTTCCGCACGTAGGCATCTTGGGCCAGTTCGTTCTCCATCTCCTCGAGTTCGTCGTCGAGGCGGAAGTACGCCGCCAGCTCTCTGGATGAGATCTCAGCTTCCACGTCGACCTTCGATCTACGCTGCTGCAGGCGGACGACGTTCCCTCGAATTGCTCCCACCCACGTGTCCCCGTCCCGTCTCCAACGGAACGCCTGTCCACAGTCCAGGGTAAGGTCCAGGTCGATCGGTCCCAGGTCCATCTAGAGCTTCCTTGCCACGAAAGCCATCAGCTCGCTGTTCTTGCGGAAGGGCGAGAGGGCGTAGTCGCCGTAGGTCTCGATGACGTCGAAGCCGGCATTCTGCAGCATCTCCACCGCCTCTTGATAGAAGAGCAAACGCAACCTCATGCTGGTGGTCACGCGACGGAACTCCTTGTCCTGGCGGGAGATGTCGTAGAAGTAATGTACCGTCGTCGTCTGATTGGTGGTGTCGAAGGACTGGGCCTCGAACTTGGAGATGACCTCCCCCTTGGACGTGATCTTGGTGCCCCGGTGCCTCATCAGGCCCTCGGGCCTATCCAGGCGAGGATTGAAGACACTGATGGAAAGCAAGCCTCCCTTCTCTAAATGCCCCCAGATGTTCTTGAGCGTCTCTTCTTGCTCCTTGCGCGTCAGCAGGTGCAAGAAGGAATTGAACGGGACGACGGCCAGGCGGAACCTCCGAGAGGTCTTGAACGTGCGTACATCCCCTTGGATGATGTCGATGTTGCGCTCCACCCTTCCTCCGATCAGATCGAGCTTGGCCGTCAGGATGTCCAGCATGGCCGAGCTGCGATCGACACCGGTGAGCTCGAATCCCGCGTCTGCCAGGGGTATCATGATCCGTCCGGTCCCGCACATGCACTCCAATACTGGGCCGCCAGTGCGCTCGGCCAGGCCCTGGTAGAAGCCTACATCTTCGGTGAAGTCCTCATACCACACGTCGTAGTACTTCGCCGATTGCTCGTACTCGTCCAGAGGCTCGCGTTCCTCAGCGCTTGTAGCCGATCTTGCGAAGGAACTCTTTTCTTTCTTTGGCGTTCTCATCGTTCTCCACTCCCAGGGGCGATTGCCCGTCCACCACGCCGATCACTCCCCGACCCAGCTCGGTCCTGGCCACCAGCACCTCCAGGTCATTAGCGGTGGCGCAGAAGACGGTGCACACCTCCGGCACGTGCTTGATACGGTCGAGCACGTTCACGGGATAGGCGTTGCGGATGACCACCACGAACAGATGCCCCGCCCCGATGGCGCGGGCGTTCTTGGTGGCGCATTGCACGAGCTCTTCATCATTGCCCTCTGTTCTTATCAGCCGTGGCCCGGAGGCTTCGTTGAAGGCTATGCCGAATCTGATCCCCGGAACGGAGTTCACCATCGCCTCGTAGAGGTCCTCCGCGCTCTTGATGAAATGCGTCTGGCCGATGATGACGTTCGCGTCCTGCGGCATCTCGATGCGCACTGCCTCGATCTCCGGCTTCATGCCTACCCTTCACGAAACATGTCCTCGTCCAATTTAAACTCTTGCGCCGGTCTATCTGGAGCGAAGATTAATAGCGCCCCTAGGGATTTTATCCATATGATCCGGGTGGGACCGGCCGGCTATCCTGAGGGCAGCAAGGGGCCGGTGGATGCGGTGGAGCGCTGCGCGAAGCTCGGCTTCAACGCCCTGGAGGTGCAGTTCGTGCGCCAGGCGCGCATGGCCGAGGACAAGGCCATTGCCCTGGGGAATAGGGCGAACGAGCTAGGCGTACTGCTGAGCGTCCATGCACCGTACTACATCAACTTCAATTCCCTCAACCCGGAGACCGTGCGCAAGAGCAGGGAATGGGTGTTGAAGAGCGTTCGCCTGGCGCATCTGATGAAAGCGTACGTGGTGGTCATCCACGCCGCCTCCTATTCTGGCGGTGAACCGAGCAAAGCGACCAGGGCGGTTCTGACCGGATTGAGGGAATGCCGGCGGACCATGGAGCAGGAGGGGATGGAGGAGGTGCTCTTGGGCCTGGAGACCACGGGCAAGCGGGGGTCCTGGGGCACGCTGGCCGAGATCGCCGGCGTCTCCTCCCAGCTGCAGGGGGTGGTGCCGGTGGTGGACTTCGCCCATCTGCACGCCCGCTCTGGAGGTAGCCTAGATTCGGTGGAGCGATTCCGGGCCGTGCTCGAAGAGGCAGGTTCGATGTGCAACAGAAGACTGCACTCCCACTACTCGTGCATCGAGTTCACCGAGGCAGGAGAGCGAAGGCACCTGACCCTGGGCGAGAGGCAGCCGGATTTCTCTTTGCTCGTGCGCGCACTGGGGGGCTGGAAAGGTGAGCTGACCATCATCAGCGAGACGCCCGCCCCGGAGAACGGCGCGAGGGAGATGATCGTTCAGCTCTCCGCTCAGAGAAGAGGAAAGGGCGGTCGATGATGTTCGCAACGACAGTTATTTTACCTCATTGGGCGATAGACACCCCCGACACTGGAGTGGTCCATTTGGCTGAGATATCCTCGGGAAGCGGCGCGAACGAAGAGGCGTTCGAGTTCGATTGCCCAGAATGCGGCATCCATATCAAGGGCGAGGTCTCCAAATGCCCCAAGTGCGGGGTGGGGTTCGTCATCGAAGAGGTGACGGAGGTCGCCTGTCCCAAGTGCGGGAAGATGATACCCGCCGACTCCGCCAAATGCCCTCATTGCGGCTCGGAGTTCGAGGAAGCCGGAGCGAAGCCGGCGTCGGAGGGGCCGAAGCCGCCGGAGCCGGAAAAGATCAAGCCGGAGCCCAAGGACGTGGTGGACGAAGGGGCGCTTCGTCGCCAGTTCCCCGATATGGTGGCGGAGGTCAAACCGCTCCTCACCCTAGCCAAGGAGCATGGCATCGACTCCTCGGAGGGACGCCGCCTCATCGACAAGTCGGTCCGGTCCGGCAAGCAGAAGGACATCGTCTCCGCCGTGCGCTACGTCAAGGAATGCCGGGAGAGCATCCGGGCAGCCATCGATTCCCGTCTGGACCGGGAGGTCCAATATCTGGAGAAATTGGTGGACGTGGCCAAGTCCCTTGGGTCGGACCCGGTCAGCATCAGCGAGGCCATCGGCCGCATCAAGGAAAGGAGAAAGGATGCGGACCTGGAGGGCGCCCTGCGCGAGTCCCAAGAAGGCAAGAAGGCCGCCGAGAGGCTCACGGGCAAGTACATCGAGGCGAGCGAGCTCTCCGATCAGTTGGAGAAGCTCATCCAGAGCTGCGAACGCTTCTACGTGGACGTGCGCGAGGGCCGCAAGCTCCTCTCCGAGGCGAGGGACGCTGGTGAGCACGGCGATTGGAGCATGATGGGTATCCTGGCCAGAAAGGGAAGGGAGGAGATCCTCAAGACCCTGCCGGACATATTGAACGGCGAGCTGAAGAAGGCCCGATCGCAACTGCTCGACGCCAAGGCGGAGGGAAAGGACGTATCCATGCTCATCAAGGTGCTCAAGGAGGCGGGCATGGCCGCTAAGATGGAGAGGTGGGAGGAGGCGCTAGAGCGTCTCATCGAGTTCAAGTCCGAGGCCAAGTACGTCTGATCTTCTTTTATCGGTTCTCTAGGAGCGCACGACCTCCATTTCCCGTTCCAGTATGGACCTCTCCTGCGGCTTCAGGCCTTCGGGATCCAGGGAAAGGATGAAGATTGCCTCCCGCTCCGCGACCTCATCCACCAGGGTGCGCACGAAACGGATCACGCCCTCGAACGTCGTGTTGCTGATGAGGTACTGTACATCGTCCAATAGGACGATGGAGCGCTTCCTCTCCTTGATGAACTCCTCGATGGTGACCATGATCCTTTCTAGGGACGGAGGTACTGTCTTCTCTCCTTTGCTCTCCTTGTCCGTGAGCCAGAGCACCGTCGCCTCCGCCTCACCCAGTCTCTGCTTCAGTGCCTTGGGATGTCCTCGGACGATGGCCAGTCCTTGATATCCTTCCCTCACCTTCCCCGCCATCAGTCGGTAGGCGAGCTCGGGCTTCTCCTCCTCCAGGAGGTAGCTCTTGCCAGCGATCATCTCCACCCGGACCGGGGTTGGTCGCTTGGAGGTGCGCTCTTCCTGCTTGAGGATATCCTGGGCAAGCTCGATGGTGATGGGGGAATTCATGAGCGAGGAGAAGGCTACCACCCGGTTCATCCCTCCCTCCAGCTGGCGCACGTTGTCCTTGCACACCTCGGCGATGAAGGCCAGGACCTCCTTCGGCACGGTGAGCCTCTCTGATGAGCATCGGCGTTCTAGAATGGCCAGGCGGGTTTCTAGGTCAGGCGGTTGTATGTCCGCTATCAGCCCGCACTCGAAGCGTGTGATCAAGCGCTCCCCCAACGAGGGAATCTCCTTGGGCGGACGATCGCAGGCCAGGACCACCTGTCCCCCCCGCTCCAGGATATCGTTGAACGTCTGGAACAGCTCCTCTTGGATGCGCTCCTTCCCGGCCAGGAACTGCACGTCGTCCAGGAGCAGCGCGTCCGTCCCGCGGTAGGCGCGGCGCATCTCGTCCAGCTTGTTCCGGGTCACCGCCTCGATGAGGTCGCTCTCGAACGTCTCCGTGGGGGCGAAGATGACCTTCTTGGAGCCAGGTGCAGCGATATGGTTGCCGATCGCCTGGATGAGGTGCGTCTTGCCCAAGCCGCTCTTGCTGTAGATGAACAGGGGGTTGTAGGAACGTCCCGGGCTCTCCGCCACCGCCTTGGCCGCAGCCTCAGCGAACTTGTTCCCCGGACCGGAGACGAAGGATTCGAAAGTGAAACGAGAGTTCAGGCCCCGCCCGAAAATGGAATGAGGGACATCCGATGGGCAGGTGGGGCATCTCCCCTCTCCGTCCAGGGCGGCACCGCAGCGCGCGCACTTCGCGGTCTGCGCTTCGCCTGAGGTGAGCTGACGGTGGTACTGCAGGATGAGGTCGTAGACGGAGTCAATCTTCTCATCAACCTTCTTGCGCTCCTGGTCCTGCTTGATCTCCTCCTCTGCTTCCTTCTCCTCGAAGCCCTCGATGCTCCTCCTCAATGCCTCGAGTTCGCTCTCCACGTCCAAGACCCTCTCGGGATCGCGCATGCGGCGCATGAGCGATTCCGCTTCCCGTTCGTAGCCTTCAGTGTCCAGGAACCGCAGCACTTCCTCCAGGCCTTGGAGCCGCTGGATGTTCGCCTCGAAATAGGGCAAGGCCCGCGTCGCCGCCGGAGGGTCGCTGGTGTACAGTCGGATCAGGTTGCCTACGCTGTAGCCCTCTTTCACCCACTCCAGTATGCGCTGGGCGGTCGGGTCCTCCTTCCCTGCCAGGCGGTGGGTCTCGCCCTTGAGGCGAGGGTTCGTCAGGGACGGAGGTGGCATGAGCTCCACCCGCCCCACACGGGCATCAGGGAACCGGCGCTCCACCTCGGAAAGCGATACGCGGGAGTGCAACGATACCGAGGACTCCACGAAGAGGGAATCCTCCCACATGAACTCGGCCGCCCGGCCGCCCTGATACGCTCTCTCCCCTCGCCCTGGTCCAGCCTTGCGGTAGGCATAGATGGCGATGCTAGGCTCTCCAGAATTGAAGGTGATGAGGCCCTCGGCCACATCGCCGTTGAGAGAGAAATCGAGCTTTAGGTAGCCGGAGAAGGCGTACTTACGCACGTCCTCGAGCGCCCGCTTGAGCACGCCCTCTCCACCCCGATGCTTGTCGACGACCTGCCCTTCTGGCACTCCAAGCTCCAACAGCACGCCTATCAGGACAAAATCGCCCAGGTCCGATATATGGCTTGTGCCCAGATGGCCTCGAGCCCCAAAGCCGATGCGCGTTCGAGAGCGCACCAAGAAAGTTTTAAATGGGAGCACGTTTTGTTGGCATCCTGCCTGCCACTGTAGCTCAGCGGCAACTCTCGGCCGAGGGGTCGAGGGTCGCTAGAGAGCGACGGTTTCGTAAACCGTAGGCCGGGGGTTCGATCCCCTCCAGTGGCTCCACTTCTTCCTTCGCTTCCTAGGTCCGGTCCTTCTTCAGGTATTCCTTGACGATCTTGATGGCGCACACGTCCCCGCACATGGAGCAGCCTTCGGTGTCCTGATTGTGCCCCCTGCCCCGGTAGCGGCGGGCCTTCTCCTCATCGATGGCCTGGGCGAACATCCCTTCCCAGTCCAGGTTCTTCCGCGCCACTGCCATGGCATCGTCCCGCTCCCTTCCACGTCCTCTGGCCAGATCAGCGGCATGGGCGGCGATCTTGGAGGCGATCAGCCCCTCCTTCACATCCTCGGGCGTGGGCAGGGAGAGATGCTCGGATGGAGTGACATAGCAAAGGAAGTCCGCGCCATGGTAGGCGGCTATCGCCCCTCCGATGGCCGCGGTGATATGGTCGTAGCCTGGGGCGATATCCGTGACCAGAGGCCCGAGCACATAGAAAGGCGCTCCGTCGCAGACCGACTTCTCTACTCGCACATTGGCCTCGATCTGATCCATTGGCACGTGGCCGGGTCCCTCCACCATCGACTGCACATCTTTCTCCCGGGCGCGCTTCACCAGCGATCCGAGGGTGAAGAGCTCCTGCAGCTGGGGTGCGTCAGTGGCGTCATGGATGCATCCGGGCCTCAGGCCGTCGCCCAAGCTCAGGGTGAACTCGTACTTCGCGGCCAGTTCCAGCAAGTAGTCGAACTGCTCGTACAACGGGTTCTCCTTCTCGTTGTGCAGGATCCAAGCCACCAGGAACGCCCCGCCGCGGGAGACCACGTCGGTGATGCGGGACGAGCGCTTGAGCCAGGAGACCGTTTCCTTGGTGATGCCGCAGTGCACGGTCATGAAGTCCACGCCATCCTTCGCGTGTCGTTCGATGCCGTTGAAGATGTCGTCCTCGTCCATGTCCACCACCGCGCTCTGCCGGGCCATGCGCAGTCCCGTCTGGTAGATGGGCACGGTGCCCACGGGAACGTTCACCTCCCTGAGAATGCGGTGGCGAATGTCGTCGATGTCCCCGCCCGTGGAAAGGTCCATGAGCGCGTCCGCGCCGTAACGCAGAGCTATTCTGGCCTTCTCCAGCTCCTCCTCCACGTCCACGTGGTCGCGCGAGGTGCCGATGTTGACGTTGACCTTGACCCGTAATCCCTCCCCTATACCGCATTTCTTCGGCGAATGGAGCGGGTTGCGAGGTATGACCACCCGACCGCCGGCCACGGAGCGCCGTAGCCTTTCCGCCTCCACGCCCTCCATGGCGGCGACTGCCTCGATCTCTGGGGTAAGGCCCTTGCGCGCCTCGGCCATGAGCGACATCACTAACCCTACCGATTCGCCCTATTTCAACTTTGACTCGGAGCCCTCTCGCGGGAGCGAGGAGGAAGGCGTTCCCGAGGGCTAGAAAAACGCCAGTTCCGGACCCCTTCCCGGGAGGTCTAGTCTACTTATATAGCCAGATGGTAAGCGAATTTTATATATATTAGCTAGCCTTTAGGTCGTAGCGTCAGAGGGATGGGTTCAGGGCTTTCTCTCAGCAGGCGTTGGGGATCGAAAAAGGCGCATCGCTTTCGACTCAAGAACATGGTGAGGATCATGGAGGACAACAGCTACACGGCGGATAGGATCCAGGTCCTAGAGGGTCTGCAGGCCGTGCGCAAGCGCCCTAGCATGTATATCGGCTCGACCGATGCCCGGGGCCTGCACCATCTGGTCTACGAGGTCGTGGATAACAGCATCGACGAGGCCATGGGCGGTTTCTGCGACCGCATCGACGTCACGGTCAACGTCGATGGCAGCGTGACCGTGGCCGACGACGGTCGAGGCATACCCACGGGCATCATCGAGAAGTACGGCAAGCCGGCGGTGGAGGTGGTCATGACGCATCTCCATGCCGGAGGCAAGTTCGACCGCAAGTCCTACAAGGTCTCCGGCGGCCTTCACGGCGTCGGCCTGAGCGTGGTGAACTCGCTCTCGGAACGGCTCGAGGTGCACGTTAGACGAGAAGGCAAGGAGTGGATGATGCGCTGCGAGCGCGGGGTGGTCTGCTCCATGCTGACCGAGGTCGGTCCGACCGAAGAGACCGGCACGACCCTCACATTCATGCCTGACCGGGAGATCTTCCCGGACATCAATTTTGACGATGACACGCTCGCCTACCGACTTCGCGACCTGGCCTTCCTCAACCGCAACTTGGTCATCAATTTCAAGGACATGCGCACCGGCCGCGAGGAACATTTCCACTATGAAGGCGGGATCAACGAGTTCGTCACCACGCTCAATAAAAGCAAGATCCCCCTGCACGAGAGACCAATCTACATCTATGCCGAGAGGGAGGGCATGGTCATCGAGCTCTCCATGCAGTACACCGACGCTTACAACGAGTCCATCTTCACCTTTGTCAACAACATCAACACCATCGAAGGCGGCACGCATCTGATCGGGCTGCGCTCCGCACTCACCCGCACCATGAACGACTACGCTCGCAAGAACGGCTTCCTCAAGCCGAGCGAGGAGGCGTTGAGCGGAGATGACGTGAGGGAAGGTCTGACGGCCATACTCAGCATCAAGGTGCCCGAACCGCAGTTCGAAGGGCAGACCAAGACCCGGCTGGGCAACTCCGAGGTCAAGGGAATAGTGGAGAGCACGCTGAACGAGAAGCTCTTCGAGTTCCTAGAGGAGAATCCAAAGGTGGCAGAGGCTTGCATCAAGCGCTGCATCTTGGCCTCTCAGGCGCGGGAAGCGGCGCGGAAGGCGCGCGAGTTGACCCGCCGAAAAGGATATCTGGAATCGACCTCGCTTCCTGGCAAGCTGGCAGACTGCTCGGAGAAGGACCCGGCGAAGAGCGAACTCTACCTGGTCGAGGGGAACTCAGCAGGCGGGTGTCTCTCAGGAGACACCGAGATCGCGCTCGTGGATGGGAGGACTCTCTCTCTCGAGCAGCTAGTGGCGGAGCAGGAGCAAGGAAGGGAACACTTCTGCTACACGATTCGTAGGGATGGGAAGATAGGAGTAGAACTGGCGATTAATGCGAGAATCACTCGAAGACAGGCCGACGTCGTTCGTATCAGTCTGGACAATGGAGAGGGCGTCGTCTGCACTCCAGATCACCCTTTCATGCTGAGGGATGGGAGCTACATGATCGCCGAGAGGCTCATGAAGGGGGATTCGCTCATGCCCTTGTATCGGAAGGACTCAAGGGTGAAGGACCCTGGAATAACCATCGAAGGTTATGAAATGACATGGGATCCACGCTCGAACTCGTGGCTCTTCACCCACGTTCTGTCCGACTGGTACAACCGCTGGCTCGGAGCCTATGCGCGGAGCGACGGTAATCATTGCCATCACATTGATTTCAACAAGAGGAACAATAGCCCAGCCAACCTCGTCAGAATGCCTAGGGAGGATCACCTTAGGCTCCACAGGAGCATGCTGTCAAGGACGCTTCACAGCCCCCAGTCGATTGAGAAGGCTAGGCAGGCGCACCAAAGGGAAGACTATCGGAGGGCACTAAGCCTGCGGATGCTGAGGGAAGACACGAGAAAGCGCGTCTCAGAGAACTCCAAAAGGCAATGGGCGGACCCAGAGTACAAGGCGCACATGATGGCAAGGTGGCGTTCTTACTACGAATCGAACGAGGAATACAGGCGTGTTAATATGGAGAGGCTGAGCCGGGCCGCCAGGGAGTATTGGTCCAGGAAAGAGAACCGCGACTCGCAGTCCGCCGCAAAAAAGGCCTACTATCGGTCAAACGTGGAGGCCAGCCGATTGCTGGCCGCCGCTGCGAACGACCAATGGAAAGATCGGCAACTCAGAGTGTGGAGGGCGCATAAGACCCATGAGCAATGGACCCCCGAATTTCGCGCCAAGAGAAAGCTTGCGTTGGCCCGCACGTACTACCGGAAGACGATTCTTGCGCTGAAGGAGTGCGTTAAGGATGACGGCGAGATCGACGTCGAGCTCTTCTCCTCACACCGCCTCGCAAAAAGGGACAAATCGGTACTCAGATTCGACACGTTCTGTGAGAGATACTTCGACAACGACATGAGGCGCGCCACCGAAGCCGCCATCAGACACAACCACGCAGTGGTTTCCGTTGAGCCGCTCAAAGAAAAAGCGGACGTGTATGATATCGAAGTGCCTGGCAGTCACAACTTCGCGTTGGCTGCTGGCGTGTTCGTGCACAATAGCGCCAAAATGGGTCGCAATCGGGAGTTCCAGGCGATCCTTCCCCTACGAGGCAAGATCCTCAATGTGGAAAGAGCGCGCATGGACAAGATACTGAAGAACCAGGAGATCAGGAATCTTATCACGGCGATGGGCACCGGCATCGATGAGGATTTCAACATCGCGAACGCGCGCTATCACCGTGTCGTGCTGATGACCGATGCCGACGTCGACGGGGCACACATCCGCACCCTGCTCCTCACGCTTTTCTTCCGCCATATGAAGCCTCTGATCGACAGCGGATACGTGTACATAGCGCAACCACCGCTCTACCGCGTGGCGAAGGGGAGCAGGGAGATCTACGTCTACACCGAGAAGGAGCGAGACGAGGCGATCGCCGAGCTGGGAAAAGGGGCATCGGTGAATCGCTACAAGGGTCTGGGCGAGATGAACCCCAAGCAGCTCTGGGAGACGACCATGGACCCTGCCAGGCGTATCATGAAGCAGGTCTCGATCGAGGACGCGGTGCGAGCGGACGAGCTGTTCGCGATACTGATGGGTGATGACGTGGGCCCGAGGAGGGAGTTCATCATCACCCATGCGAAGGAAGTGGAGAACCTGGACGTGTGAGGTGGGAACATGGAAGGCGATTCACAGCAGAACGGCAAGGAAAAGGAGAAGCAATGGCACAAGGTCGTCGACCGGCCCATCGAGCGGGAGATGGAGAAATGCTACATCGACTACGCCATGAGCGTGATCGTCTCCCGCGCTCTGCCCGACGTCCGAGATGGTCTGAAGCCGGTGCATAGGCGCATCCTGTACGCGATGCACGACATGGGCCTAACCGCTGGCAAGAAGCACATGAAGTCCGCCAGAGTGGTGGGAGATTGCATGGGGAAATATCATCCGCACGGCGACTTAGCTGTCTACGATTCGCTCGTCCGCATGGCCCAGGAATTCTCACTGCGCTACCCCCTTGTCGACGGCCAGGGCAACTTCGGCTCGGTTGATGGAGACGAACCAGCGGCCATGCGTTACACCGAGTGCAGACTGGAGAAGATCGCTGGCGAGGTGCTGGCCGACCTAGACAAGGAGACGGTCGACTGGGCGAACAACTTTGATGGCAGCCTGAAAGAGCCCGTCGTGCTTCCGTCCAAACTCCCGAACCTGCTTGTGAACGGCTCCTCGGGCATAGCCGTGGGCATGGCCACCAACATCCCTCCGCACAACCTGAACGAGGTGGTGGACGCCCTGACGGCGCTCATCGACAAGCCCGAACTGGAGACCATGGACCTGATGAACTATATCAAAGGTCCAGACTTCCCCACCGGCGGCATCATCTACGGCATCTCTGGCATCATCGAGGCCTATTCCACGGGCAGGGGCCGCCTGAAGGTTCGCTCCCGCTCTAGCATCGAGGAGGTCGAGGGCAAGAAGCGCATCATCGTCACCGAGATCCCCTTCCAGGTCAACAAGGCCAACCTCATCGAGAACATCGCCGAGCTGGTCAAGGACAAGAAGATCGACGGTATCACGGACCTGAGGGACGAGAGCGACCGCGACGGCATGCGCATCGTGCTCGAACTGCGCCGGGACGTGATGGACGAGATCGTTCTCAATCAGCTCTTCCAGCACACTCAGATGGAGGTGACGTTCGGAGTCATCAACCTGGCCCTGGTGAACAACGAGCCGAAGGTGCTCACACTCAAGGAGACGCTGCAGCACTACCTCTCCTACCGCAAGGAGATCGTCACCCGCCGCACTCAGTTCGAGCTGAGCGAGGCCCGCAGGCGGGAGCACATCCTCATCGGGCTGATGAAGGCGGTGGACGCTCTGGACGAGACGATCCAGATCATCCGCGCTGCCCAGAGCCCCGAGGAGGCGAAGATCGGGCTCATGGCCCGCTTCGAGCTGGACGAGGAGCAGGCCAAGGCCATCCTGGACATGAGGCTGCAGAAGCTCACCGGGCTGGAGCTCGAATCATTGCGACAGGAGTTCGCGGACATCGAGAAGCTCATCTCCGAGCTGGAAGCGATACTGGCTAGCGAAGAGCGCATCCTCTCCATCATCAAGGGCGAACTGCTGCAGCTCAAGAGCGATTACGGCGACGAGCGCAAGACGGAGATCGTGCAGAACGCCGTGGACCTGGACATCGAGGACCTGATCCCCGTGGAGGACATGGTCATCATGGTCACCCAGGACGGGTACATCAAACGCTTGCCCCTGGACACCTACAAGCAGCAGAGGCGCGGGGGCATGGGGCTCATAGGCATGGAGACCAAGGAGGAGGACCATGTGACCGATCTTTTCGTCTCCAGCACCCACGACAACATCATGTTCTTCACCAGCCAGGGCAAGATGTTCCTGCTCAAGACCTGGAGGATACCCGTGGGCGGGAGGCATTCCAAAGGCAAGCCGATCGTCAACCTCCTTCCCCGCCTGGAGGAGGGGGAGAAGGTCATCAACAAGCTGCCGGTGAAGGAGTTCGATTCCACGCACTACCTGGTCTTCGCCACGCGCAAGGGCATCATCAAGAAGACCGCCTTGGTCGCATACAAGAACGTGCGCATCAACGGCATCATCGCTCTGGGCCTGAGGGAAGGCGACGAGCTCATCGACACCAGGATCTCGGACGGCTCCAAGGAAGTGATCCTTGGCACTCGTAACGGCAGGGCCATCCGCTTCGACGAGAACGACGTGCGTTCGATGGGTAGGCCGGCGACGGGCGTCATCGGCATCCGCCTGTTCGAGGGGGACGAGGTCGTCAGCATGACCCTGGTCACCAAGGACTCCAAGCTTCTTACCATAACGGAAAGAGGCTACGGAAAGGTCTCGGTAGTGGGCAAGTGGGAAGCTCCCGCGGAAGAGGAGACGGTGACGGACGAAAAGGAGGCGGAGCCGGAGGGCGTCGAGCCAGAGGACGAGGAGGTGCGAGACGTCTATCGCAAGACCCACCGGGGCGGCAGGGGCATCAAGGCCATGCGCATCAGCCCCAAGACCGGCAAAGTGGTGTCGGTGCTGGAGGTGTCCGATGAGGATGGCATCCTCATAGCTTCGGACTCCGGTGACGTCATGCGCACCTCGGTTAGCGAGTTCCGGGTGACCGGACGCTTGACCCAGGGCGTGAGGGCGAAGCGCCTGGAGGAAGGGGAGAAGGTCATCGCCGTGGAGAGATTGGTGGGAGAGATGGACAAGAGCATCGTGGCTTCCACCGAGGGAAAGGAGGACGAGGTCCTCCTTCCGATCACGGACAAAGACGAGAACGCCAACGGGGACGAAGGGAACGAGGAGTGAGGGGTCGTCTGGACGCCCTCGCTGAAGCACCGGGGAAAGGAGCGAGCATGCGGATCGAGCGTTCTGGGGAGCGTGGTTCGACCTGATCGATGAAAGAAGGATGCTGGTGCTCAGGATGCTCGCGGCCATCCGGCTGTATCCGAACCGCTTCTTCATCAGAGAGCCGTTCAAGATCGTGGAATACGAAGCGCTCATGAACCTGGCCGACCTCCAGGTCCGCGACAAGGTCCTGGACGTCGGTTGTGGTTCCGGGCTGCAGACCGTGCTGATGAGCCAGAGGTGCGGCGAGATCCAGGGCGTGGACCTCTCGGAGGGATCGCTGGAATACGCCCGATGCCTGGCGCGGTTCGCATCTCGAAAGAATAACATCGAGCTGGTCGCCGGCGACATCACCAGGCTGGAGCTGCCCGAGTCCCAATTCGACAAGGTGCTCAGCTACTGCGTGCTCGAACACATTCCCGACTGGGAGCTGGCGCTGCGCCGCATCTACCGCTGCCTGAGACCGGGCGGAAGGCTGATCATCTCCGTGGACAGCCTCTCGTCGATCAAAGACCAAGGGACGATCGAAAAGCACCGGAAGCACAATCACGTCGCTCATTACTTCCACCGCGATGATCTCAAGGCGTCTCTGCAAGGGGCCGGGTTCGGGGACGTGAGAGTCCGTTCCATCTTCACCAGCGAGCATGCCGCCGATCTGTTCGCGGAGATCATTATGACCGAGGGCTACCAGCCGATGAACGACGTGATCCCATACCGCCTCCTGCGCGATTACATCAGGTTGAAGTCTTGGGAGATCGGCGATAATGATGGAGGATCGCCCTCCATCTTCCTCATCGCCTCGGCGCAGAGGCCTGCAAAGGCGGCCTGAGCGGGTAGTCCCGTGGTCCGCCGGGCGAGCGGTCATGGCAAAAAGTATTACTATCGCGGGCCGCATTCAATCGGCAGAGCGCGGTGCGGTCACATGTTCAAGAACTCCATCCCCGGACTGGACAAGGTCTTTCGTACGGACATCGAGCCGCCTAAGGTCGTGCTCATCACCGGCTCCCCGGGCTCCATGAAGACCAGCTTCTGCTATTCGCTCATGTCCACCTACCTGGAGAGGGTCAAGGAGTTCGGGCTCTACATCACTCTGGAAGAGACGGGAGAATCGCATCTGCGCAACATGCGGTCCTTGGGCCTCCAGGTCTCCGACAACCTAGAGATATCCGACATCACGGACCTGAGGGAGCTGGACGAGATCGTGGAGGGAGACAAGCCCACCGACTACGTCCAGTTCGTCGAGCAGATGCTCACCTACTACCGCAAGAAGCATGGGGAGCGCTTCACGGTCTTCACCCTCGATTCGTTGGGCGCGCTGTACTCGCTCATGGAGGACTCGAGCGGCATGCGCAAGAAGATTTTCTACTTCTTCAAGACCCTGAGGGACCTGAACCTCATGTCCTTCATCGTGATGGAGCGCGCGCCCAACTCTCCTTCGGACATGCTGGGCAACGAAGGCTTCCTGGTGGATGGCATAGTGGAGCTAGGGCTGGACCGCAGCCGGGGGAAGCTGGCACGCTACCTGCGGGTGGAGAAGATGCGCGCCTGCGAGCACTCCATGGAGCGGCACACCTTCGAAGTGGGCCCGGGCGGCCTCACGGTACTCGGACCTTCCCTGGCCTAGGTTTGCCAGCCGGAAAAAGGATTAAAGAGTCAATCGTTGATTACAGAAGGCAACGCTCGGGAAGCAAGCTAGCTGTTACACCTTGGAGGCATACATTTGGCAGGAGACAACATTCCGATCTGGCAGGTCATCGAGGAGTTCAAGGACAAGATCAAGTCGCAAGAGGCGGACCTGAAGAAGCGCCGCGACGAGCTGGACGAAGTGGCGGCGCAGCTCAAGCAGCGCTCGGACTTCATCGACCAGAGAGAGGAGAAGCTCAACGCCAAGCAGGTGGAGCTGGACCGCAGGCAGGACGAGCTCGAGCCGCGCGAGGAATCGGTCTCCAAGAAAGCCAAGGAACAGGCCGAGCTGGAGATCAACCTGCGTCAGCTGGAGACGGAACTGAACTCCGGTCGGGCGATCCTGGAGAAACGGGACCGCGAGCAGACGGAGAAGGAGAAGGAGGTCCTGAGCCTCGCCGAGCGCTCGACGAAGTACGAGGAAGCGATGAAGGGCGCCACCCAGCGCCTCAGCGCCGTGGAGGAGCAGGTGCTGGTGGAGGAGAGAGAGCTGAAGAAAGTGCTGGAGGAGATGTCCGCCCGCCGGGAGGAGCTCCTGGCCAAGGCCAAGGTGCTGTCAGAGCAGGAGGCGCTCCTGGCGGAGAGCAAGCGCCTGGTGATGGACGAGCAGCGGCGCTTCGTGGAATGGGAGCGGACCCTCAACGACCGCGAGTCGGTCTTGAGCGAGCGCGAGAGCTCCCTCGGAAGAAGGGAATCGATCCCTGCGCCGACGACCCTGTCCAGGCCCGTCCCAATGCCGAGCCCAGAGCCTCTCAAGGAGGAGACCAGGCCGGAGCCGAGGCCCAAAGAGCCAGAGCTCCAGGAGGAGATCAAACCCGAACCTCCGCCAGAGCCGAAGACGGTGGAGAACGAGGAGTCCGGCTACGCGGAAGCATTCTGTCCCGAATGCCGCACGATAGTGAGCGCCAGCGCGGACACCTGCTACGCCTGCGGCGCCGATCTAAAGAACCCCAGGCCGCCGCAACCGAAGCCAGAGGTGAAGGCGCCCGAGGCAGAGGAGAAGAAGGTCGAGCCCCGGCCGGAAGAGCAGCCCAAGCATGAGGAGCAGAAGCCCGCAGAAGGGGAGAGAAAGGAAGAGGTCAGGCGCTCCGTTTCCATCCGCAAGATCATCAGGCGCAAGTGAACAAGGAGGTCGGCAGGGCGAAGATTCGTTCGCCGCTCTCCATTTTTCATCGATTTCCGACTCTAGCCAGCAGGCGTTTCTAAAACATCACCTGTAAAGATATCTATTTATATCCAGATATAGCTTATTTGCGCAGGTGGGACCCTAACGGTCAGGTGGAATCATGAATTGTGGTGCCCCGAAGAGTAAATTCGCTAGCATGGCTATCGTATGGTGCCTTGTATTCTCGCTGTTCGCCGGTCTGATCATAGTCGGCGTTCCGAACGTGGGGAGGGCCTTGCTGCCTTCCTACTTGCCTAACGGCGACGTCTACATCGGCAGTGACTACGAGGAGTCGGATTGGACGATATACGGAACGACTCACTACATGGATGGCAATCTGACCATCAAGGCGGGGGGCGTGGTGCACGTCATCGACGGTGGCATCAGCTTCACGCAAGATCTCGGGATCGACAACGACCCGGCAACGCCCAACCACATCTACACTCTCGTTATCCAAGACGGTGGACAGCTGATCATGGAGAACTCGGTGCTGACGACCCTGTTGAATCAGATCTATGACTTCCCTAGCTTGGGCATGCTCATGCAGAACGGTGCTATTTTCCAGGCCACGAAGAACTCCGTACTGGAGTTCCCCGGGCATCTCGTGGTCGACAACTCCACTTTCGTTCTTACGGATTCCACGGTCAAAGGACACTCTGCTGGTGACATCTCCACCTACTGCAACAGCAACTACTTCCCCTCGGACTATTTCGACGACTCGCCGGTGATGTTCTTCGCTTCGAGCAGCGTGCTCTTCGTGAACTCGACCGTGACCGATCTGTTCGCTCTTGAGTCGTCCGCCAATATCACCATGTTATACGATCATCAGTATGCTTTCGCCACAGATACAAGCGCACGCACCGATGCCTTCTACACCTTATCCCGGGCTCCCAGCGTCTTCGGCGCAGGCAACAATGCCACAGGCAGCATCGGAGATATCCGCATGGACGACCAGCGGTCTGCCAGCCTGTCAACGGGTCAAGTGCTCGATGTGGACAAGACCAATCTCTACGGTCTGGTCTTCCCCGATTCGCCCCAGGTGCAGGTGACGCTCCACGTTAAGTATAGAACCGACCCCCACTACGCTGCGGGGGACGTGGTGCGATATGGCTTCGAGAACGCACCCCTTCAAGCCTCAACGATCACCATAACGGACACCGCCGCGCCGTACGACGATACTATCAACAACTACGTCGAGAAGACGGCCAGTCTGCCTTCGATGTCCTCTGAGGACCTTAGCCATTTGAACGTGAATCTCACGAACACCGATCCCCAGAGCATCACCGTCGACCACTTGTGGTTCACGGTGCGATTCGCGGAGCCGACGTACTACAACATAACGATGGCAGCCGGGACTGAGTTCACCGCCATCGACACCTACCTGGGTGTGGACTTCTCTGACAGGGTCAACGTCGACACCACTGGTTACACTCACAACATGCTGAGCGCACTAGACGCTTCTGAGTGCTATCTCTATGGCGTCTTCGTGGACATGGTTGACACGCCCCCGCTCCCAGCGGACAGGAAGTGGGCATATTCAGCGCTGGACACGTCGGTCGAATTTACCCCACTGTCCAAGTCAGCGAGTGACAACACAAATGGGCTGATCAGAAATCTCACCATCTATGACGCCGTCTATTACACAATAATAGGTGCAGGAAGAATCCTAGCGGTGGACAAGTTCAATGTCAGCGATTTGAGTGGGCAGATATCATCCGCCATCCTCAGTGTCTCATATAACACCGATCCGGCCTACACCGCGGGCAACTATTTCATGTGGAACAAGGAAGGCGGAACACCCCAAAACACTTCGATTAGGCCTGCCCCCGCATCAACCAGAGTGAATGCCACCTATGACTTGTATGCTGCTGGTGTTCATTCGCTAGAGGACTTGGCTGATCTGAATGTGAGTTTCACCAACTCTAGAGCGGTCTCTATCTATGTGGATAGGATCTGGATCACCGTCACCCTCCGCCCCACGATCTACATCTATCGTTGGGCGAACGTGATGGTCAACGACGCGCAGAACCTGCCAGTGAATGGGGCCGACGTCAACGCCTACCTCCAGCTCGGAGGGGCCGCGGCCGAGTACTACACTCCAAGCGGAGTGCAGAGCGTTCCGCCACAGGATGTTCTGGACTATCTGCAGAGAACTTCGATCGACTACACCCTGACCGGCCCGGACGGCAATGTCAGGATCCCGCTGCTGAGCGAATTCATCAACCAGACCAACATGCCGAACTCTCAGGTCGTGGGCGACTACTTGCTCAACATATCCTACCAGAACGCCACTGGCTCGTGGTTCTACGCTGAGGCCGGGGTGTCCTTCAATCCCTATCCGGCCCTCGACCTATCGGACCAGCAGCGCGACGTGAACGTCGTGCTCACCGACCTGTACCTGGATAAGCCAGATCTGACGGTCAGCAGCATCGTCACCGACCCGACCCCCATCTACATCAATGACAACGTGACGATCTACGCCCTGATCAAGAACCTCGGTTTGACTGGAGCACGGGACGTCCTCGTCTCCTTCTTCGATGGCTCCACCTCGATCGGCAATGCCACCATCGGTTCTCTTGGACCCTCTAGCAATGACACGGTCTCAGTGTCATGGATCGCGAGCAACGCTGGCACTCACACCATAACCGTGAAGGTAGACCCGCTGGGCAGAATCATAGAGTCGCACAAGAACAACAACGAGATGTCCATCCAGGTGGTCGTGCTACCGAACCTGCCCGAACTGGCCATCACCGCGGCCTCCATCACCTTCTCACCCCAGCCGGCCTGGACCGATCAACTGGTGACGGCCTACGTGAACGTTTCCAATGTTCTGGGCCGGGCGGATGCGAGGAACGTGCAGGTCGCCTTCTACATCGGAGACCCCGCGAGCGGCGGGCAGCTCTTGGGCACCTCGACCGTCACCGTGGCGGCGGGGACCACCAACCTGACCACCTTCTCCTGGATATCGACCCAGATCGGAACCTATAGCATCTATGTGGTGGTCAATCCGCTGCACAGCCCTCAGGAATACACCTATGCCAACAACCAGGCCTCGAAGGCCATAACCGTCAACCTGACCATCACGCCGTTCGACCTGGTAGTGGAGAACACTGATGTATTCACATTCAGCGGCGCCACCTTCTATCACTGCGGCAAGATCATCATCCGAGATTCTGGCACATTGATCATCGACCACGCCACTCTCACGGTGCAGCAGACCCGCGCCAATCAGTATCAGATATACGTAATGGACAACGGCAGGCTGATTCTGAACACGGGCACCCTGAACTCGAACTTCGACCTGTGGATCTACGCTTCAGACACTGCCGGAATTCAGCTGACCGGCTCGAACATCGGGGCCACCCTCAACATTAAGCTCGATGGCGCCAGCACATTGAGCGCGGCCGGCTCGACCATAGGGGCGGACATCATCACGCCTTCCACCTCGAACGCTGTCATCGTCGCCAGCAACACGCAGTTCCTGCGCTCCTGGTCAGGCTTTGGCGGGAACGCGGTAGCAAGGCTGACCAGCGTTTCGATCCCGAGCATCGACCCCAAGGAGGGGGCGGTCGCCTACATCTACCGCACCGTGACCGTGACGGTCGTGGACGGGACCGGCAATCCATTGGCCGGAGCGGCGGTCAGCATCCGCTGGTATCTCAACGGCACACTGTTCAGTTCAGGCACAAGCGGGGCGGACGGGAAGATACTCTTCTACCCGCTGAGCATTATCATCACCGCCAGCGCCCATAACTGCGTGGGCAACTACATCCTGAACGCTTCCTTCACATTTGGCACGAGCACTTACTACGCTGCTGAGTATCCAGTGGCGCTGCAGCCATACTCCGAACCCTTGACCGTCCAGGACGTGAGCGCCACCATGATGATCTCTCAGGCGCTCCCAGATCCCTCGGTCAGCGCAACTGGAATGTCCACCTACCCGACCGCCATCTACACCGGCCACGTGATCATGGTCAATGTGACCGTGAGCAACACCGCGGGCATCGTCCCGGCGACGGACGTGGAAGTGAGACTGTATCTCGACAACCCCCTGTCCGGAGGCACGCTCATCGGCACGCAGACCGTGACCGTTGCCGCTGGAGGGAGCGCCCTACTGACGTTCTATTGGGTGCCGTCCGAGGTGGGCGACTTCGCGCTATACGCTTGGGCCAACCCCGATCCGGCGATGCCAGAGATCAACGCCGCGAACAACCTGGCTCATATCGATGTGACGGTGGAGCTGAGCACCACATCCTACGACCTTGTGATACAAGGCTCGATGGTTGTGACCATCTCCGATACCACTTACATCCAGAGAGGCAACATCCTCATCCAAGACAACGGGCAGCTGATCCTTGACAACGCCATCTTGCAGATCGAGGAAAACGACGACAACGAGTTCATGATGCTGATGACGGACAACGCCCAGCTGACCATGGTGGATTCAAGTCTGCTATCCAATCATGAGTTCTGGGTGTACATGTCAGGGAACGCGGCCATCACCGCGGACCCGAGCGTCATCGGCACATCAGTGATGCTGAGCATGGATGGTTCCTCGAGCCTGACCGCCAACGACTGCGTCATAGGTTCGGAGATCGTGGCGCCTTCCAGCTCGTATGCCACTTTGTACGTCGCGAACTCGGTAATGTCTGCGGCCCTGATAGACTTCGGCGGGCATGCGGTGGCAAATCTGGTATCGATAAGCATACCATCCATCCAACCGCTGGAAAACGCCATCGTCTATCACTACCGCACTGTTACCGTAACGGTCAATGATGGCACCGGACATGCATTGCCGGGAGCGGATGTGACCCTGCGCTTCTACCAGAACGGAACGGTGTTCGCCACCGAGATCTCGGATTCGCTGGGTGAGGTGGAGTTCCATGCCCTTTGCGACATAATAACCGCTTCCACGAGCAACTTCGTGGGCAACTACATCCTCAACGCCAGCTACACCTACGGGGGCGATGACTACTTCGCAGAAGAGCAGGGCGTGACCCTGCAGCCCTACGTTGAGCCTCTAGTCGTGGCTGATGTCAGCGTGGATATGGCCGTGGAAGGCGCCCTGCCTGATCTGGCCATCGCTGCAGGTGACATTACGGTGCAGCCGGTCGCGAAATACACTGGAAGGATCGTCTACGTCAACGCCACCGTGCACAACGTCGGAGTGGTGGACGCCCAGGACATCGAGGTCTGGCTCTACGTGGGCGCTGATCGCGTGGCCACGGCCATCATCGACGTGCCGGTGGGCGGCACCGCCGTGGCTCGCTTCCAGTGGACGCCGGCGCTGCCGGGCAGCTTCATTCTGACCGTGTGGGTGAATCCCACGGGCGACGTGCCCGAGGTCGGACTTTCCAACAACATCGCATCCGTCACCGTGACGGTGGATGTGCAGACCGCTTCCGCCGATCTTGTGGTGGAGAACAGCATGGTCGTGGTCCTCAACGGCACCACCTTCACCTATGGCAAGGTGGTGGTGCGGGACAACGGCATCCTATACATCACCAACGGTGGATTGAGCATCAACCAGGGAACGGACAATGCCTATGCCATCTTCGTCTACGACAATGCCACGGTGTATGTGAGCTCGGCCATCCTGAGTTCGAGCCGGGCGATCTGGATGTACGTGTTCGGCAACGGCATGGTGAGCATGGACAAGACGACCGTATACGCGCAGATTAGCATCCGCCTTGCGGGCCTGGCCGAGCTGAGCTTCGAGTCTTCGGTGGTCGCTTCCGACATGGTCGCACCTACCGGTTCGAACGCGCAGCTCACCGCCCGCAACACCACCTTCCAGACGGTCTGGAGCCACTTCGGCGGCAACGCCGTGGCCAAGCTGACCAGCGTGGTCATGCCTGGCGTGCGGCTGGTTGACGGCGCGGTGGCCTACCACTACCGCTGGATCAACGTGACCGTGCTCGATGGTACCCGGGCCCCATTGCCCAATGCCACGGTGCAGTTGCGCTGGAACATCAATGAGACGCTGTACCAGACGAAGATGAGCAACTCCCAGGGCTATGCTCTGTTCGAGGCGCTCAGTGACATCATCTATCCACCAGTGACGACGACATTCTACGGCAACTACAAGCTCAACGCCACCTTCTGGTTCGAAGGACAGAGGTTCGACAGCGTAAGGTACACGCCCGCATCATTGGCGCCCTATAGCGAGCCACTGTTGCAGAACGACAAGTTCGTGCAGCTCCTCGTCGCAGGAGCGCTGCCGGACCTGGACCCGCCTTTCTACGTGACAAGCCCCAACGGCACCAATCCCAATCGGGGAGATCTGGTCACGCTGACCACCTATGTCTCCAACATAGGAGTGGTCCCGGCCAACAACGTCCTGGTGCGCTTCAGGGACAACTTCAGTGACAACATGGCCACGATCATAGACATCATAATCCCCAAGATCGTGCCGCACCAGACGGTGCAGTTGCAGACCGTTTGGACCGCTGTCAATCCGGGCAAGCACAATCTATCCGTGATACTGGACCCGGAGGGCGCCATCCCGGAGATGAACAAGCACAACAATGAGAACTGGACCACTGTGAACGTATGGGGCATCGCCGAGCTGTCCATATCTATGATCGATGTGACGGTCGTGCCGCTATCTCCTACTACGAACACCAGCTCATCCATCAGCATCGTGGTGCACAACATCGGGGATAAGGACGCAAACAGCCTGAACTGGAGCCTGACCGACATCGTGCCGATCGGACCGCAGCCAGCGATTCGCTACTTCATGATAACCAAGGTGGCCGCTGGAGGCACTGCGAGCGCAGCGGTGAGCTGGACGCCGACCGTGCCGGGTGCGCACACCATGCTAATCAAGCTGAACGTGGGCATCCCGCCAATCCCTGAGCACATCCATTCGAACAACAATGTTTCCTACCCAGTGACGGTGCGCAACTACGCTGACTTCTCCGCCACGGGCCTGCAGTTCACTCCCAACACACCTCATGTTGGCGATCTGCTCTACATAGACGCCACCGTGACCAACGTTGGCGAAACGACGGCCACCCAGGTGCTGGTCTACTACTGGCTCGGAGCGGCGGGCACGGGTACGCTCATCGACCAAGAGATCATAGGCCAGATAGATCCGCAACAGACGATCATCAAGCGCGGCCAGTGGCAGGTCACCCCCAACACCGCCGGCAAGGTCCAGGACCGCACCATAACCGTGCAGGTGGACCCGCTGAACCAGGTGCGGAAGATCGGGCATGCCAGCGGAACGTTCAGCGCCTCGGTCCGGGTCATCGACATGCGGCCGGACCTGCAATTCGTGGGCGGCATCGACGTCACCTCCGGCGGTCAAAGCGTGAACAACACCACCGAAGGCCAGACGCTGGTGCTCTGGGTGACCGTCAAGAATGACGGCTATTCGGGCGCTCCTAACGTGCGCGTGCAGTTCAGGATCAACGGTACCGATGGCGTACTGTGGAGCCTCGGCAATGTGACGAGCACGTTCCTGCCTAACGAATCGAAGGTACTCCAGTTGACCTGGCGCGTCACCGTTACCAAGGGCAACTACACCCTCAGGGCGGCCATCGACCCGTTGAACCAGATACTGGAAGTATCGGAGCTGAACAACCAGGTAGATAGGTTGTTCCAGGTCAAGCAAGCCACCCCGGTCATCGAGATAAATCTGCCTTCTGGCTCTGAGTACAAACCGGACGTGGACATATCGATCTATGGGTACGTCAAGAAGTCAACCGCCGACCCGCAGCCGTTGCAAGGCGCTCAGGTCACCGCCATACTGAGGGACATGGCCGGTCAGACCCTGGTCATCGGTGTGACCCAGACCACCGCAGCGAACGGCTACTACTCGGTGACGGTGCACGTGCTAGCGAACCTGCAAGGCGATTACCGCGTCTACATCCAGGTGACTCTGGGCGGCCAGCCGTACGAGAACCATCAGGACATCAAAGTCACAGCGCAGGCGGGCGAGACCAGCATGCCATTCTGGGTCTGGATCCTCATCATCCTGTTCGTCCTGGCGATCATCATCGCCTTCTCCATCTATCTGTACCGGTACGGACTGGGCAAGATGGTGGAGTGCGGTGAGTGCGGCGCGCTGATACCTGAGAGCTCGAAGAAGTGCCCCAAGTGCGGCACCGAGTTCGAGACCGGAACGGCGAAGTGCAGCCAGTGCGGAGCCTGGATCCCCGTCACCGCAGCCGAGTGTCCGGAGTGCGGGGCCCGGTTCGTCACCGAACCATTGGCGGAGGAAGAGGACGAGTTCATCCGCGGCATGCGCCAGCAGTATGGAGCCCACGTGGACACGTTCCGCGAGCAAGGCAAGGCGGCCCTGGGCAAGAAGTACAACGAGTCCCGGTTCATGGAGTGGTGGAAGAAGCAGCCCACCTACGTGAGCTTCGAGAAGTGGCTCTCCCAGGAAGAGGAGAAGCGCAAGACCGCCACCGGTGCCACCGCCTTCCCCTGCCCGGTCTGCGGCACCTTGAACCCCAAGGGCTCGACGGTGTGCCACAAGTGCGGGACGGTCTTCGATCAGAAGGTCGAGGGCGTGGAGTCGCCGACGGAAGGGGAGCAGAAGCCGATGCGCCGCATCGTCAGGCGGCCGGCGGAGAAGAAGCTCATCCCCAAGAAGGAGGCGAAGCCGGAGGAGCCCAAATCCGAGGAAGAGCTGCCCGAGCAACCCTCGACCGAAGGACCGAGCGACCAGGCGCCCCCGTCGGGCTGAGCGCAGAGATCCCAAACCCTTTTCCTTTCATCTTTATTCTCTATTTCTTTTTGACCTTGAGCGTCCGTCGACGCTCCGTCGAAGGAGCGATCTAAGTCTATTGTTACTCTGACCGAGCCTGTGAAGTCGCCTGAAGTAAAAGAAATGAAAAGGGGGGCTTTCAGCCCATCTGCTGCAGTTTCTCTCGTATCTCCTTGCCCAATTTCTCCGGGTCCTTGTAGTAGGCGGAGATGATCTTGGCCACCTGCCGATAGTTGTCGAACCCGGACTTCTTCATGTATTCCAAGATGTCCACCCGGCGTTTCACCTCGCGCTCCATCTCCCTGGGCGACCAGTTGCGGATGGTGCGCACTTTCTCGTAAACGTAGGAGTGGCCGGAGAAGTTGAAGGTGTCGTCCGCCGGGTTCCAAGTATAGACGGAGTTGGTGATCAGCTCGCCGGTCTCCGGGTCCATGCCCACGATCTCCGTGAGCGATTTCACCCGCCGGGTCATCTTGGTGCCCACCTTCACCTGCGCCTGCAACAGCACGATGTCCAGGGCGGTCAAGAGAGCACGGGGCAGATTTATAGGATCGTTCTCCATGCGGTGCACCATCGCCTGCACATCCTCTGCGTGGAAAGTGGAATAGGCGGTCTTGCCCGTGGCCATGGCCTGGAACACCACATAGGCCTCCTTGCCTCGGACCTCGCCGACCATCAGGTACTGCGGCCTTTGCCTCAAGGCGGAGGTGAGGAGGTCGAACATGTCGATGCCTCCGGTCGAAGACGATTTCTTGCCGCCGAAGCCCTCCCTGGTCAGCGCCGGGATCCAGTTCTCGTGCGGCAGGTTCAGCTCACGGGTGTCCTCGATGCTCACGATCTTCATCTGCGGAGGGATGAAGAGCAATACCGCGTTCAAAGTGGTGGTCTTGCCCGATGCGGTGCCGCCGCAGACCAGCATCGAGCTGCCGTACTCGGTAGCGGTCCACAAGTAGGCCATCATGTCGGTGCTCATGGTCTTGAACTTGAGCAGGTCGATGGGAGTGAACGGGTTCTCCTTGAAGCGCCTGATGGTGAAAGAGGAACCCCGCTTGGTCACGTGCTTGCCTAGAGTGGCGTTCAGCCTCGAACCGTCAGGTATGGTGGCATCGAGCAGCGGATCGGCCACGGAGATGTGCTTGCCGCACTTCTGCGCCAGCCAGATCACGAAAGAATCAAGCTCGTTCTCCTTCTCGAACCTGATGTTGCTGCGGATCGAGCCATATTTCCGATGGAAGATGAAGAACGGAATGTCCACCCCATCACAGGAGCAATCCTCCACGTTGGGATCGACCATCATCGGGTCGATGACCCCATACCCGATGAAATCTCGGCGCAGGTAGTAGAAGATGCGCTCCTTTGATATCGGGTTGAGGCTTATGCCGAATTTGCGCATAAGCTCCTCCGTGCCTTCCTTGACGATGACCTCTTTCTCCTTGGGCGTGCTCAGCGGGGTCAGGTTCAGGGTCATTATTAGGGCGCTCTTCAGCACATCTAGCAAGGAGCGTTCGTCCTCAGAGAGCGTGGGTTCTATGACCTCGTAGAGGTACTCCGAGGCCATGTTGTCGTATTTGATCCTGACGAAGCTGTAGGGGTCGAGGACGGCGTTGATCTCCACCTCGTCGATGTTGGGGTCGGAGATCGGGGGGATATCGGTGATCACGTCCGTTTCGGTCGTCACCTTGCTGGCGACGCGCACTTTCATGGGCTTCTTCTTCATCCGCAGGAGGAGTTTCATATAGCCGGCCTTGAGCTCTGACCTGCGTTCCTCCAAACCCGCGTCCGCGGCCATGGCCCGTTCCTTCTCGCTCACTGCCATTCAATCACCCTATCAACCGTGTGCCAATCAAGCCCACCAGCAGCATGATGAAACTATGTCTCATGCCGTTCTGTATCCTGCCATCCTGCAAAACCCCTGCCAGGATGCCGTCACCGAAGGCATGGATTATCACCGCGACCACGAATATGAACTGGACGGTAGGGATGATGTCGGTCTTGATGGTGGCCGGCATGTTGGTGATGCCCGCTGCCTCCGCCCCCTTCGACACTTGACTGCCCGCTTCCAGCATCTTGGGCAGAAAGGTGGTGTTGAGGATGAATATGGTGGCGATGAACACCATGAACGAGACATAGATGACGACCGTGTAGGTGGCCATGGCGATCCTGCGCTCCTCCTGGGCGAGCATCGCCTCACGGGAATCGTGGGCGACCATGGTAAGGACGTCCGCCACGTTTCCCCCCGCGTCGTTGGCCTTGATGATGATGGCCATCATCCTTCGAACCAGAGGGGTGTCGACGCGCTCAGAGAACAACCTTATCGCCTCGGCGGCGGGCACTCCCCAGTCGATCTGAGCCGCCATGCGCCTGATCTCGGTCGTCAATCCACCATAGCGGCCTCGGCTGGCGACCTTGATGGCCTCCGCCAGGGTCATGCCGAAGCGGCCAGCCTCGGCCACATCCCTCAGGAAATCCGGCAGGCGAGACTCGATCGCCTTCACCTTATTGTAGCGATAGGTGGTGTAGAATCCATATGGTCCGCAGAGGGCCATCAAGCCGATGGCCATGTAGTCGATCGATAGCAGGCCGGTGTTGATGCCGCCGATGGCTTCCAAGGCCCCTATGAAGAAGAAGATTATCGCAATCACCAGGCCGCCAAGGAGCAATGTGCGGCTCAGGTCCTTCTTGCTCCGTTCCAGCTCACTCAGGTCCAATAGGTCTTTCTCTGCCATGGTAACCACCCTATATGGACGACTCCTTGGTCGAGTTCCAGATGAAGAAAATGAACCCGAACTGCGAGAATGGTATCATCAGTCCCACCACCGCCCAGAGCAGCATCACCGTAGTACTCGAACTCCCTCCGCCGCCTGGCACGATGGCCATGATGGCCATGATGACCACCAGGAACAGGGGGAAGGCCACCACGACGGTGACGAAGGTCTCCGCCATGAGCCCCAAGCTCTCCAACTGCTGTCGCATGTCCAGCTTCGATTCCTTCTCGAACTGCTCCGCCTTCTGCAGGAAGTAGGGCTTGAGCTGCCCACCAGAGGTGGAGGTGGTCACGACACCTTGCAGGAACTCCTGGAACTTCGATGAGGGCGTCCTCTGAGCCGCCTTGTTGATGGCAGTGAGGATATCTATGCCCAATAGTTCCGTATCTCGAGTGATCCATTCCGCCTCGGTCTTGATCTCCCCGTAAATCGACTGCCGGGAAAGTTCTTTGAATATGACATCCACGTTCACGTCCGCGCTGGCCATGGCTGAGATGAAGCTCATGGCCGGTCCGATGCGCTTGTCTATGTCCCGGGATCTGCGCTTGGCCTTGCTTCCGGGAGTGGACATGAGCAAGACGTAGGCCATGACCGGGGGTATGATCACGATGAGGAGAGAGAACATCAACACATAGGCGGCCTGGATGTTCAAGAAGGCGATGAACACCCCACCCAGGGTCAGCGCGATGACCGCAGCCACAACCAATACCAGGATGACGCTCATCCAGACATAGGCCACGAACTCCTCCTGTCGCATTCGCATATGCGCTTGCAGCAGGCTCAGCTCGAGCTTGGGGTTGGGCTTCGCGCGCACCTTGACCATCTTGCCCACGGTGCGCCAGGAGAACTCCTGATACTTGGTGAGCTTGACATATTCCGGGACTGCACCCTGCGGTAGTCGAACCATATGCGGTCCCCAATGTTCGGCCACATCCTCAGAGGTCTTCGTCTTCAGGTAGCCCTTCTTGGACGATTCCATCCTGGCAAATATGTCGGAAACCTCAGGCGCCAACTTCCAGACCCCCTTCCTGTAGCTCCTTGCGCACGCGTACGATCGTCTTATCCCCCTCCTTGTAGTAGGAGTTGATCAGGGACCAGATCTTACGGTGGTCGGTGATGTCGCGGTACACCATGTAGCGCACGATGTCCACTCGGCGATTGAACTCCGTCAGCATCTGCTCATGGGTCATGGATTTCATCTCCATGATCTTATCGAAAAGGAAGGAATGGCCCTTGTACATGAACCGGTCAGTGGCCTGGTCCCACTCATACACGGTATTGGTGATGAGCTCGTTGGTCTCCGGCTCGAAGCCGACGATCTCGATGACCTGCTTGATCCGTCGGACCAGCTCCGTGCCCACGCGTGCGTGGGTCTGGATGATCACGTTCCTCAGCGCAGTGAGCAATATCCTGGGGCAGTTGATAGGTGGGTTCTCCAGGCGGTTGACCATGCTCTTGACCGAATCGGCGTGCATGGTGGAATAGGTGGTGTGGCCGGTGGCCATGGCCTGGAACATGATGTATGTCTCCTTGCCACGCACCTCGCCCACGATGATGTAGTTGGGCCTCTGTCGCAACGCCGCGCGAACAAGATCGTACATGTCGATCTCACCCGGTGACTTGCCCGAGGCCTCCTTCTCCCCCACCCCCGAGCGGGTCGTGCCAGGGATCCAGTTCTCGTGCGGCAGGTTGATCTCGCGCGTGTCCTCCATGGTGACGATCTTCGCCCCGGGAGGGATGAAGAGAGCGATGGAGTTGAGGGTGGCCGTCTTGCCCGAAGCGGTGCCCCCGCAGATGATCATCGATTCCCCATGCTCCACACCAAGCCAGAAGTAGGCGATCATCTCCGGGCTGGCGGTGCCGTACTTGATAAGGTCCACGGGCGTGAAAGGCTTCTCCTTGAACCGGCGGATGGTGAAGGTGCCTCCTCTGGTGGTCACCTCGCGAGAATAGGTCGCCTGCACGCGGTGGCCTTCCGGGGTCGTGCCGTCCAGGATAGGATTGGATACGGAGATCTGCTTGCCGCATCTCTGAGCCAAAGCGACGACGAACGAGTTCAGTTTATCCTCCGAGTCGAACTTCAGTTGCGTCCTGATGCTCTCGTACTTGCGATGGAATGTGAAGAGAAAGACGTTGACCCCGTCGCAGGAAACGTCCTCTATGCCCTCATCTCTGATGAGCGGATCGATGGGGCCATAGCCCATATAATCGCGGATGATGTAGTATCCGATCTTCTTCTTGGCCACAGGGTCTACCCGAATGCCCCGGGTGCGAATGAAGGACTCCACGCTTTCCCGCAAGTATTCCTCCTTGTCGAGCTCGGTGAGCTTCTCCCACTCATAGCCAAGGGTGCGTTGCATGGTGTCGCGGACGAGCTCCAGCAGCTTCTGTTCCTTCTCGTCCAAAAGCGGTTCTATGGTCTCTAGCAGATACTCAGAGTTCTCGTTGTTGAAGGTGACCCGGATGTAACTGTAGGGCTCCATCACCGGGTAGACCTCCACCACATCGATTTGGGGGTCCTCGATCTTGGGGATCTCGGTAATTCCCGAGCCTCGTCCCTTGGACCATTCGACGCGTTGCGCCACCTGCCCAGCAGGGAGGCGGACCCGGGTGGCCCGGTTCGGTACCATCTTGCGCAGAAGCTTCAGATAGGAATCGCGGACCCTATCGGTCGCCCTTCCGGCTGGCACATCAACGTCCACAGCCTGCTCTTGGGCGTCCGCCTGGGCCTCACCGGCCCCCCGGTCCTTCTTGATGGTCTTCATCCCCTCACCTAGGCGTTCTGGACGGCGACCTCCACCGTCGCTTTGTTGTAAACGAAAGTGCTCACGGTCTTCAGGTTCAGCGCTATGACGGAGTAGTCCGCCTTCATCACCTGCATACTATAATCGGTATTGTTCACCAATCCCGAGTCGTGGAGGGTCTCGTTAAGATAGCTGTACCAGGCCTTTCCATATAGGGTGTGAAGAGTGATGGCTATGTTGAGACTCACCTGCACCTGATTGCCAGACGGAAAAGAGAGGTTGGTGTAGGTCTGTCGGTCCAGGTAGATGAGGTCGATGTTCAGCCCAGTGATACCCGTCCCGGCCATTGAGGCGTTCTTGCCCACGAAGTCTATCTCGGTGAAGGAGAATGACACATTGCTGCCTTCCTTGTTCACCTCGAAGCTGGGGAACGCCCTTATCAGTTGCCCATCGTTCTGCTTCACCAATATGGCTCCGTTCTCATAGGCGATGCGTTGCTCCACGTAGTAGCGATTGGGAGCGTAGAGCTCGACCATGCCCCCGCCCTGCGAATCGACCATTAGGGTTTGATGGTTGATATCCAGACCGTAGCTGAACTTGATCCGAACGGTGCTCTTCTCTTGGTTGAGCGGCATGTAGTTCAGCTGCCCCGCGGTGGGCGAAGCGAACACCGGAATGCCGGCCGCTCCCAGAGTGATGGGCGCGTAGAGGCTCATGTCCGTGGATCCAGTCACCTGGGCCATGACCACAAGGTTGTCCACTTTGCCCTTGAGGTCCCCGAACTGATTGAAGACCGTGTTCATGTGTGTCCGTTCGTTGTCCGTCATCCAGACTGGGACGTATGAATTAGTGAATAGGGTGAGGAAAGTGAGGAAGACCAGGAGGGCCATGATGGTGCCCACAGTGGAGGCCACTCCTCGCTCGTCCCTTTCCCGGTGGAGAAGGCGGCCCTTGTCTTTTTTGCTGAAGAGGCGACACTCTCGCGGCGCTAGCATCTGCTGACCAGTCCTCCAATAAGTCATTCGATTGAGCGGTTCGTAGATATATAAACGTATTGCACTTGCTGGCTAAGCTTGAAAATCTCACAATATTCTCCGGAGGGGCCGCCATCCTTTAAGAGGACCTCAACTTCGCGTCGATGCATCGTCCTCCTCACCTGGTCATGATGGGGCTTTGTCTAACCTCGGAGGGAATGCTCATCTGCCTCGCGAGGAGGGTTCGCACTACTGGCGTTCGTTCTGGAGATCAGCGGGGCCTTCTTTGACCTAGGGGTGGGGGGCATGGAGCGCATGACCGTCTACCCCAAGTTGGCCTTCGTCATCGGTCTGGGCGGACACTCGATGGGGACCGAGGGGCGTTTGAAGTCCTTCCGCTAGCCCTCATCCGTCCTGGCATCGGGGCACGTGGCCGAATGGCCACCTCGCCAACAAAGTATATTAGACTGGGGCGCTTTCTCCGGTAAGCGCGCCGCAGTAACTCAGTTTGGGAGAGTGCAAGACTGAAGTTGCTCCCGCGGGGGCAGCCGATATCTTGAAGTCGCTGGTTCGAGCCCGGCCTGCGGCACTCGCTTTTCTTCCCATGCTACCATTGGCAAACATCTATTAGCACAGTTCTTGATTACCGGGCGGTCGGCATGCAGGTCAAGGGCTTTGAGATTACGGGCATCGAGGCGAAGCGGTTCTCCAAGCAGGGGGAGAAGGTGAACAACATCCGCATCGACCACAACAGCACCGTGACCCAGATCTCCCGCGTGTCCGACGATACGGCGGTGGTGGACTTCCGCTTCACCGCCAACTACGTCGGCCTTGGGTACGTCAAGATAGAGGGCCAGGTCATGCTCTCTGGGGACGTGGCGAACGTGGTAGGGGAATGGCAGCGCCAGAGCTCCATGCCGCCCGAGGTGGCGAACCTGGTGCACAACACCGTGGTGCCGAGCTGCATTCCCACGACCATGCTGGTGGCGCGCGACATTCGTCTGCCTCCACCGGTCCCCATGCCTCACATTAACATCCAGCAACAGCAGCCGAAGCGTCGTGGCGATTCGAGCGGCGTGGAAGTTGCCTGAGGGAAACCATCTGGATGTAGTCCCTTTTCTAGTTGCACTGCCTAAGTGACGTCCGGAACAGGACAAGGTCAAAGGTGCCGGTCACCTGATATGGTCCAGGGAGAACGAACCGATGCTCAGGCCGTGCTTGCCCACCGTGTATCGGATGTAGGAACGGGATTGCACGTCGCACACCCCCTGCACAGAGAAGAAGTTCTTCAGCTGGTCCAGCTTGAAATCGATCATGCCGTCCATGATGGAGCCGAGCATCTGGATCTCCTGCTCCCCATGCACTCCCTTCTCGATGGAGTACATGGACACCGCTCCATCGCGCTTGCGTCGGCCGCAGAATGGGCTGAGGAAGCGGAATGCGGTGGTAGGGTCCGAATAGGCGATGAGCGTGGACAGGGAGCGGAACGCCAGACGGTAGTATTTGTGCTTCTCCTTGAACTCCTTAGCGATCTTCTCGGTGGCCTCCATGATCATGTCATGGTCCGTCGGTTCGTCGATGTAGCTGGTATAGGGGTCGTCGGTCACCTCGCCCATGCTCTTAGAATAGGCGTCGACGTACTTCACCAGGCCACGGCGCTCGTACTCCTCATAGCCAGATAGCACGGATTCCATATCCGTTCGTGTATCCCTGGCCGTCTTGTCGGTGATGACCCAGATGGCTGGCACACCCTTCTTCAGGCCCTCGGCTACGAACTGCGCCATCATCATCTCCTTACCTACGAACGGAGGGCCATGGATGAGCACATTTGAACCGAAAGGAATGCCACCCAGGAGCAGATCATCGAAACGGTTGTTGCCGGTCTTGGCCTTGGCTACTTGGATCTCCAAGGTGCGCTCTTCCTCCCGTTGCTGGATCTCGTCATCGATCACACCCTGCTCGCGCAGGCGGAGATCCTCCGCTTTGGCGTTGAGGTACTTCTCCTTGATGAGCAGCTCCTCTTCCTTCTGTTGCACCTCGGCCTTCAGCTCCTCTATGCGCCTCTTGAGCTCGACCTCCTCCACGCCAGTGACATCCTTCTTGACGTCGTCGAACTTGCCCCTCTCATTGGTGAGAAGCTTCTCCCGGTAATCGAGGTCCTCCTCCCTCCGCATCATCTCCTGTTGCTTGTAGCCGACGACCTCCTTGATCTTCTTCAGCTCATCATCGCGCTCTCGGATCTCAATCTTAAGGCGTGCCGCCTCTTCTTCCATGAGGGCGATGCGCTTCTCCTTGAGCTGCAGTTCGCGCAGCCTTCCCTCGACGACGGCGCTGCCGTTCTTTGCCCCCATACGCACGATATTGAGCTCTTCCTTCAGCTGCTGGATTTCCAGGCTCTTGCTCTTGAGCTCCTCGGCTAGATAGTCGACCTTGGAATGGTACTCCTTCTCTTTCTCGCGGTATTCGGTCTCCTTGTCCAAGAGCTCCATCCGGAAGCGTTTCTCAAGCTCCCCTTCGCCCACTCCGCCGATTTCTTGGGAGAGCTCGTTCACGGAAGAACGCTCCGTTTCCCGGTTCTCGAACAGGCTCTCGCGCTCTCGCAGCTCGATCTGCTTGCGAACCAGCTCCTCCTGGTCCTTCGGCAGCCCTGCCAAAGCGCTCTCCGTCTCCAGCCGCGAATCGTGATTGAGTTTGGCCAGCAGGTCGAACTGCCCTCGTAGGATGTCAGTCTGCTCGAAGATGCTCTTTAGGTGCTCCGAGAGTTCGGCGGTCTCCTTCTCGCTCAGCTGGGCAGGAGGCGATTTCAACTCTTCCATGACCAGCGCGCGGAGCTTGACGAGCTCCGCCTTGGACTTCTCCGCCCGCTGGCGAGTGACGGCAAGCTCCTCCGATTCTGGCCTGGCCTCTCTCGGAGCGGCCAAGGCCGCTGGGCCCGCCTCGTCCTCTTCGTTCAGCCAATCAAGCAAGCCCGCCTCCTCCCCGGCGAGCCACCGGCGCAGATCATCCATCTTGTCCCCGCCGGTCTGCTGGGAACGGTCAGCGGGGGGCATCGATGCTTCAGAGCGAACGCTGCCCGTGTCCTCACCTGTGACCTTCCGTTTCGAACTCACGTCCACACCTACGTCTTGACCCGGCTATCCTCTCCGACTGACCAGCATGCTATTTTAACATTTCGTAGCTGTCAGCGACTTCTGGATGAAGCTCCCAACAAGGGGATGAAAGGGATAGGGCACAGTCCAGAATGGCCGCTCTCACCCATCAGGGGACGGTCCACACCGTAAAAAAGAATATATATGTTGGATAAAGCCTTACTAAGGAATCGGCCGTCAGCCAGGAGTTCGAGCGATGGAGACCAGGGTGCACGTCAAGATCGACAAGAAGAGCGACCTGACTCTCCGAGAGGTCCTGAAGAAGATACAGGAGATACAAGCGGAGAACCCTGACCTCGACGTTTTCTTCGACGGCGACCTCTATGCTATATGCTCTAGGCCCAAGAAGGCGGCGGAGAAGCAGAGGGCCTAAGGTCTAGGGCGGTTCTGGGACCGCCCCTTCACAAGTAAAATGGAAATACTAGACTCCGATACCTCTTGCAGTTAGCATGGTCAAGAAATCAGATATCATGAAGGAGAAGGTCAAGGCCATCGATTTCGACCAGATCTCGACGGTCGCCGACCTGGTGGATGCCTATAAGGACAGCTCGGTGCAGAGCCGCGCATTGGCCACCTGCGCCATCGCATTGGAGAATGCCATGAAGGACGAGGCCCGTCCGACGATAGTGCTCGGGCTGGCCGGTCCGCTGGTAGCCGCCGGTCTGAGGAAGGTCATCGCGGACCTGATCCGCTACGGCATCGTGGACGCAGTGGTGTCCATCGGGGCAATACCCTACCAGGACTTCTACCAGGCGAAGGGCTACAGCCACTACAAATGCTCTCCGCGCATAGACGATCTGAAGCTGCGCGAGTTCTTCATCGACCGCATCTACGACACTCTGGTGGACGAGAACAAGTTCCGCGAGACCGATGCCGCCATCGGTAAGATAGCTGGGGAGCTGGAGCCTCGGAGCTATTCCAGTCGCGAGTTCATGCAGATCCTCGGTTCACATTGCGCCAAGGACGAGAGCTCCATACTGGGCATCGCCTATAGGTTCGGAGTGCCGATATTCGTACCGGCGCTGAACGATTCCTCCATTGGGATCGGTCTCACCGGCCTTTATGTGGAGAGGTGCAAGAAGGGCGAGGAGTTCATGAGCATCGACCCCATCCGCGACAACTGGGAGCTAACCCAGATTAAGATCCACTCCGAGAAGACGGCGGTCATCTACATCGGGGGCGGGGTGCCGAAGAACTACATCCAGCAGACCGAGGTCATCGCCGAGACCCTGGGCTACGACAGGGGCGGGCATCATTACGCCATCCAAATAACCACGGACGCGCCGCAGTGGGGCGGGCTGTCCGGCTGCACCTTCGAGGAGGCACAGTCATGGGGCAAGGTCAACCGGGATGCGACCAAGGCCGTGGCGTATGTGGAAGCGTCCATCGGCCTGAGCCTCATGGCCGGCTACATCCTGCAGAAGAAGCTGTGGAAGGGTCGCAAGCGCCTGAGATACGATTGGCAGGGCGATGAGCTGAAGAGCATCAAGCAGGTGCCTTTGAAGATCGAGTAGGCGCAAAACTCCTTACCCTCATTTGCCTTCTCGTCCGACGGGTGTGCAATGGCGAGACAGGGCCGGGCGACCATCGCCCTCTGGAACTCCTACGATCCCAAGACCTTCCGGGAGGCGCACCGGCGCATCCTGGCCCGAGCTGGTCCCCTTGCCCTGGCTTTCGACCTCAACCTAGCCACCTTCGGTTTTCCTTTCCCTCCGGAGCTGACGACGCCGCAGAAAATCGCGGACTGGGTGGCGACCACGACCTCCATAGGCGAGGACGGTGCGTACCTCAAGGAGCTCACCGCCAAAGGCCGCTTCTCCACATTCCCCTATATGGAGAAGGGCTTTCCGCCGCAGCTAGGAGAATCGGTGCTCACTACCTGCAATGCCGAAGCGAGGAAGAAGAGGAGCGCGGACGAGGTGGCGCAGATGCTGAGGGATGGCAGGAGCATGGCGCTCATCTTCGGAACCGGGCCTAAGGGCGTGCCCAAAGGCTTGTTCGACATCGCACAGCATCACCTGGACATAACATTCGGAGGGTACTCGCTAGAGACTTGCACCGCCTTAGGCGCCGTGGTCGGGGTCATCGCGCATAAGGTGAAGGGCGGAAGGTCCGAGGCTTGACCCCTGGGGTGAGCGAATTAAAGAACCGGGCGGCGAATATCGACCTGGTGTGTCAGCGCCATGAAGAGATGGCTCGGGTTCGCGCTTCTGGGTGGTCTCGGGATGGTAGCCCACCTCATCTCGTTCCTCAGCGCCACCGATCCCAATTTCTCACAGCATTTCCCTGGAAGGCTGGACGATGACCAGCTGGCGGGTTTGGCCTTCTGGGCGGGCGCCTATCTGCTCGCACTCTCCGGTGCAGAGCTAGGCGTTCTGGTGAGCAAAACCCCGCGGGAAACAGACCTGCTCTTCATCTTGGTCCCGCTGGCATTCTTCTTTGCGGTCACTCTGGGCAAGGTCAGCCTGTATTCCGCTCGCACGATAGAAATACCGCAATTCGCCCCCGCCTTCGGTTCTTTCGCGTTCACTGTGTCCATGATGTGGCAGGTCGCTATCCGACGGACAGACAAAGCAGTGACCTCGGGCGTGATGGCCATGGCCGCAATCGCAAGCCTCTTCACGGGCCTGGTCCTCATGCTTGTTTTCTCGGAGCGAAGTTACTTTTCGAACTTCAGCCAAGGGACGGCCATTGCGCTGTCCGGAGCGACGGTCGCGCTCTTCTGGGAGACTGCGCTCGCACCGCCGAAATGGGCCGACGCAACGGGCAGACGGAGGCTCAGGCCCGTGTGGGCCGTGGTCGCGGTATTGTCCATGTTCTTCGTGCCGTTCATCCTGATACTTTCAACAATGCTATTTGGGTTCGCCTCTTGACCCTGATCCTTTGACTAGTACTGGCAATAGTCCAAGCCGAGCGGCTCCGAACCTACTCCTTCGCCGTTCACCACGTGGCCCACGACTTTTGCGCCACCGCCAAGCGCCTTGACCGTTTCCTTCGCCTGGTCATCCCGGCAAACGACTGCGAACCCCATCCCCATGTTGAAGGTCTGGTACATCTCCATGTCCTCGACTTCGCCTAGCTCCTGCAGGATCCCGAACACCGGCGGGTGATCGAGAGGATTCGATATCTCAAAGCGCACGCCCCTCTTCAAGCGGACGAAGTTGCGCAGCCCACCCCCGGTCACGTCCACCATGCCAGTGACCTGGCATTTCTCTAGCATCCTCAGAACGGGCCTGACGTAGATCGAGGTGGGGGTGAGGAGCTCAAGCCCGATGCTCCTGCCAAGCTTCGCGAACTTCTGATCGAGCCCAATCTCATTTCTTTCCAGGATCTTCCGCGCCAGGGTGAGTCCGTTGGAGTGCACGCCGGAAGAAGGCAGTCCGATGATCACGTCGCCCACCTTGACCTTGGAGCCATCGACGATATCCTCCTTCTCAACGAAACCCAAGCAGCTTCCTGATAGGTCCACGCCTTTCACGATCTCAGGAAGGACGGCGATCTCCCCTCCCACCAGGTCCACGTTCGCCATCCTAGCGCCTTCGTTCAGACCAACACCGATCTGCTCGGTCACCCGAGCGTTCGGCTTGTCGACGGCGATGTAGTCCACGAAAGCGAAGGGCTCGGCGCCCACGCAGATCGTGTCGTTGACGTTCATGGCCATGCAATCGATGCCTACCGTGTCCCATCTGTCCAGGGCCTCCGCGATCAACAGCTTGGTGCCCACCCCGTCCGTGCAGAGCGTTAGCGCTACCTCACCGAAGTCGATGAGCGATGTGAACTGCCCTTTGATATCCATGTTCCCACCTCTGCCCTTCCTTCGGTACTTGAGCTGCTTGACCAGGGAGGCAATGGCCTGCGACTTAGCGTCGATGTTCACGCCAGCCTTCGCGTAGGTCATTCGGGACTTGCGCATGAGTATCGAATGGTGTAGACGGAGGCTAGATAAAATATTCTTCGCCGGCGGGGGAGGCTGGTCGGATGGTGGGGGGGGGGACTGGGGCATCCTGCAAAGCTTTATTGGGATGGCGAAAAATGGGAGGCACGATGTCAAAGCGATGGCTGGACGAGCGCCGTCGTGATCCCTATTACAGGAAAGCGAAGCAGATGGACTACCGCAGCCGCGCCTCCTTCAAGTTGATACAGCTCGATGACAAGTTCCGTCTTCTGAGGCCGGGAGCCATCGTCGCCGACCTCGGAGCGGCACCGGGTGGCTGGCTCCAGGTGGCCAAGGAAAGGGTGGGCGCCCGAGGCAAGATCGTGGGCGTGGACCTGCAAGGGATCGAGCCCATCGAGGATGTGATCACGGTCCGGGGCGACATGCGCAAGGATGAGACCGTAGCGGAGATGCTGGAAGCGCTCGGAGGCAAGGCCGATGTCGTGCTCTCGGACATGTCGCCCAGTATCTCAGGCAACTATTCCATGGACCAAGCCCGTTCGGTGGACCTTTGCGAGCACGCGCTGGAATTCGCAGAGAAGGTGCTCAAGCCGCACGGATCGCTGGTCATGAAGATATTCGAAGGGGACATGATGCAGGATTTCCTGAAGCTGGTGAAGAGCAAGTTCAAAGAGGTCAGGTTGGGCGCTCCGGACGCTTCGCGCTCCTCTTCATCGGAGATCTACATCGTGGCCAAGGGATACGTCCAGAAGTAGTTCAGAGGCAGCCACTTCGTCGATCGTCGCAGGGATTCATGTAAAGGTTTAATCGATTGACGCGAATTCCCCGTGCGATGATAACCTACATCACGGTCATGTTCAGCTCGGAAGGAGCCAAGCCATCCAAGGTCTTCGACGCCCTGAACAACATGGGCTTCAGACCCACCACCGGCAACTACGATGCCGAGTACACCTGGGACAAGAAGGCCACCCTGGACGATGCCATATCGCTGGCGGACAAGGTGATCGTCACCCTAAAAGGCATGGGCGTGCTGGTCAAGCTGGAGACCGTGGGCAATAACGGGCGCAGAGAAGAAGAGGACTGATCTTTCATCAGGGTGACTGGATGCGTCCGGGCAAGATCGTGTGCATCGGGCAGAACTACCGTGCCCATATCAAGGAGCTGAGGTCAGAGGTGCCCGAGGAACCGGTGATCTTCCTGAAGCCAGCGAGCGCACTTATCGGGGACGGGGAAGAGATCCTTGTCCCGGCGAACTTGGGCCGGGTGGATTACGAGGCGGAGCTGGCGTTGATTATAGGCAAGAGATGCAAGAACGTCACGGTGTCCAAGGCCTATGCATACATCGACCGGGCTGCCGTTTTCAACGATGTTACCGCTCGCGACGTCCAGGGCAAGGCGCGCAAGGCTGGCCTGCCATGGGCTTTGGCAAAGGGCATGGATACATTTGCCCCGATGTCCGAACCCAAAGCTATCTCAGACGTACCAGATATGCACGATCTAAACGTGCGATTGCGATTGAACGGCGAGCTGCGTCAGAACGGCTTCACCAAGGACATGATCTTCCCGGTGGAGGAGCGGATCGCGTACATCTCGAGGTTCATGACGCTTGAGCCAGGTGACGTCATCGCCACCGGCACCCCGGAAGGCGTCGGACCGATCGGGAACGGCGATCTTGTCGAAGCGAGCATCGAGGGCGTGGGCAAGGTCAGCAATCCAGTGCGTTTCCTCTGATCAGTCCCAGAACTTCTTCGTCCGGGCATACGTGATCTCGGCACTGAGGATATCGCGGAGGAACTCGTCCTCGTTGTCGTAGAGGCCAGAGAGGACGCGGGCGGCGGTGTCTGGGCCCACGCCTCTTCCAGCGAGAGCAAGAAGGGCCTTGCGGCCGTGCTCGTTCACCAAGCTAGCATTCTTGTAGATGCGCTTGACCGCCTTCTCCTCTTCCTCAGCAAGCCGCTCCTTCTTCAGCAGCTTGCCCTGCTCCCGGGCATAGGGCGGCAAGGCGGCGATCATGCGCCCGCCGCACTTCTGGCAGGTGATGGTGCGAGGAGAATCGCGCACCCTCAGACGCCATTGCGTCCGACAGTTGAGACAGGTCATGTGCATCGTCTCATCCTCCAGACGATCCTTGAGGGCCATGAGGATACGATGATCCGCGCGTTGAGGGGCAATCAGCTCCTTGGAGTGCTGCAGTCCCGCCCGACCGATGGGGGTCAAAGGGCAGATCTCGAACTCCACCTTCCCGTCGGAGATGTCCTGGACAACTTTGACCGTTCCCACGAGGTCCAGGTCCTCCCACAGCACCCGGTCCACCGCCTCCTGGAAGAGGGGCGAGTCCTCGTAGGCGTCGAAAAGCCGGCCGAAGTTGATGCTCCGGTAGTCCGCCTCCTTCTCCACCGCCCCGAACTTCTTGGCCACGTGCACGAAGCGCCAGCGCAGATGGGAGGAGTTCTTGATCACCAATCTCACCAAGCCCTCGACGTTCTCCGATCGAATGCCCTTCAGCGTATCCATGATCAGGGAGGGCTTGAGGTCTCGGGGAAGCTCGAGCATGATGCGATAGGGGTCGGTGTGCACGCCCACACTCTCCCCTATCCTGGCCGACAGTAGGACGGAGAGCAATCGGGAAAGGGTCTCATTCACCTTGGAACCGAAGCAGACGTTGAGGATGACCAATTTCCGCCCCACTTCCAAAGTGATCAACTGATCCGTTGGCATCTTAGACTCGGACCGTTGCTCTTGCAGATAGGCGCGGAGGGTGCAGATCGCCTCCTGGTCGCCCTGATACTCAGCATAGTTCTCCAAGCGGCGCAGTCGGCCCACCTCCATGGCCACGTCATAGGGAACGGGGATATCCTCTCCCACCCAGGACGGGATTGAGCCGAGCTCCTTCACCTGTTCCACCAGCAGCTCGTCGTCCTTCACCTCGATGATACGCCAGGAGCGGCCGCGGGTGATGAAGGTGGCATAGGGTTCTGCGAACGAGGCCACGAACGATTCGTCCAGCTGCCCGACGATGCGCCGGGAAGAAAGCTCTCGTATCTTGAAGGAGCGCTCGTCCGGGATCATGGACAGGTTGTCATAGAAGTAGCGCATTCCCCGGCTGGAGCGGCGATAGTCCTCGGGAGCGACGAACACCAGCCCTATCCGCGAAAGCTGGTCCAGCACCGATTCGAACTTCTCCCGGGTCAGATTGCGGAAGGCGTAGGAGCGGACGACGGTCAAATAAGCCTGCTCGGTGTTCACCGGTCCCATCATGGCCATGGCCACGATCTGATTGGCCAGGACGGTCAAGGGGTTCTCCCGCACCCGAAGAGGTTCGAGCTCTTCGTGCAACGCCTTTCTGGTGATGACCAGGCTCTCTGCGACCTCGTCGGCCGTAGAAGCAACGATTGCTCCCTTGGACTTGGCACCGACCTGGTGACCGGCCCGTCCCATTCTCTGTATCAGACGGGCCACCTGCCTGGGCGAGTTGTACTGGATGGCGAAGTCCGCGCTCCCTATGTCAATGCCCAGTTCCAACGAGGAGGTGCAGATGAGCCCTTTAATGGCCTCTTTCTTGAAGGCCTCCTCCATCTCGATGCGTATCTCCTTTGAAAGGGAGCCGTGATGAACGCCGACGGGGAACTTCTCGTCCCAGATGTGGTATCTCGCCGCCAATGCCTCGGCGGTGTCCCGGGTGTTGACGAAGAGCAGCGTGGAACGGTGGGATTCGATGATCTGACGGCAGCGGCGCATGCACGCGACCAGCTGGGGGTCGCTCTGCAAGGTCCCGGCCAGATCACGGTCTTCCTCTGCGACCTGAGGCGCCTGCACGCTCAGGCTCATGTCCTTGGCCACGTGCGTCCGGACCACGGTCACGTTTCTCTTCGAACCGCCCAGGAAGTTGGCCACCTCCTGCACGCTTCCCACTGTGGCGGAGAGGCCTATGCGTTGGAACTCGCCCGCCTCGTTCACAAGACGTTCCATGGCGATGGCCAGCTGTGCCCCTCTTTCATCCTCGGCCAGTTCGTGGATCTCGTCCACCACGAAGAAGCGCACGTTGGCCAGGTGCGTGCGCAGCCTCTTGCCCGCGAACATGACCTGCAGCGTCTCTGGAGTAGTGATGAGCACGTCCGGTGCCTTTCGCGATTGCCTGGAACGCTCGGATTGAGAGGTGTCTCCGTGCCGCACAGCCACATCCAGATCCAGCGCCTTGCCGAACTCCTCCAGCCTGCGCAGCAGATCACGGTTCAAAGCACGTAGCGGCGTGACATAGATGCACCTGATCCCCTGCCTTTGGGTCTGGAGTATTTGGTGCAGGATCGGCAGCATGGCCGCTTCGGTCTTGCCTATTCCCGTGGGAGCGACCAGCAGAAGATGCTCGCCTTTCATGATGTGAGGGATTGCCTGCCGCTGGGGGCCGGTCGGCTCGTGGATGTCCTTGTCCTTCAGGACCTTCTGGATCCGGGGATCGAGGAGTTCGAAGACCATGATGGGCTGCGAATCGAGCGCTTCGGGGTACATTAACCTATCGCGCTACGGCGTGAAAGTGAGGCGATGGTAAGCGCTAAACGGTGTTCGGGCCATTCATGCACGTGCACCTGCGAGCGCGCGATTCGGGAAGGTCGGTATGGGTTGCCGTCGGCGAGATCGTAGAGGTGGTGCTGGACGAGAACCCGACCACCGGTTTCCGCTGGGAGGCGGCTCACCAGCCGAGCACGCTCGAGCTGAAGAGCAGCGAGTACGTTCCGGACGAGCCTCGTCGCATCGGCAGCGGCGGCCGGACGACGATCCGCTTCCTAGTGGTACGCAGCGGCTCGGAGGCGCTCAGACTGGAACTCAAGCGTTCCTGGGAGATGGATGTGGGCCCGGCAGAGGTGTTCGAAGTGCGCTTCGATTCGGCCTGATCACTTCTTCGCTTCCGGAGCTGCCGCCGGCGCTGGTTCGGTGGCCTCCATCAGCAGCTCCGCCAGGTCCATCACCTTGATATTGGCATTCAGCTGCTTCGCCCCGGCCTGGAGGTTGAGCACGCAGAATGGGCAGGTGGTGACGATCCGCTCAGCTCCCGTGGAAAGCGCTTCTTTGACGCGTTTAGCGGCGATGTTCACTGCCAGCTCGTTGTATTGGGACTTGTAGCCGCCACCAGCTCCGCAGCATTGTGAGCTCATGCGGTTGTGCGGCATCTCCACCAATTCCATCCCCGGAATCGCCTTGATGACCTCGCGCGGAGGCTCGAAGACGCCCGAGTGCCTTCCCAGGTGGCACGGGTCGTGGTAGGTCACCTTGGCCTTGATCTCCTTGGTCAACTTGAGCTTCTTCTCCTTGATCAGCTTCTGGGCATATTGCGAGAAGTGGTAGACCTCGAAGGAGGGATTGGAGTAGAAGCGGCCGTAATCGTGAGTGGTGGTCTTGAAGCAGCCGGCGCAGGCGGTGACCATGGCCTTGGCGCCCATCTTCTCCGTCTGCAGGATGTTGTTCTCCGCGGATCTGCGGGAGGCATCGATCTGGCCAGTGCGCAGCATGGGGGAGGTGCAACAATACTCCTCACTGCCCATGATGTTCTGTTTCACTCCCGCCCGGTCCATGACGGTGACGGCCGCCTTGGGAATGCTAGTCATCCTGTAGGAGGCGGTGCAGCCGGCGAAGAAGACCGCATCCGGGTTGGATTCCACGCGCTTGATGCCTTCAGGGAACCAGGCTCCTCTCTTCTCTGGCGGCTCTCCATAAGGGTTGTTGGACGCCAGGATGCGCTCGCGTATCTTCTTGTGCGCGGGCATGGGCCCCTTGCCCTGCTCCACTACCCATTCGCGCACCTTCTCCCAGAACTCGGCGAACTCGATGCTCACGTGGCACACGGACCAGCAGGCGGCGCAGCCCGTGCAGCGGAACAGGGCGTCGACGAACTCGTCGTCCACCTCCACCTTGCGGCCGAGAATGGCATCCAGGGGGGTCTTGTTCTGCAGTTGCCTCAGGTAGAAGACCTTGCCCCTCGGACTGATAGATTCCCAAGGCTCCTGGTCATAGGTATCGCACACCCTGACGCAATAGCCACACTGCAGACATGCCGACAATTCCCGGTTGATCCTTGGCATTCGCACCATCGGACGTACCTCATAACTAGCTCAGCGCGCGCGGTCCCTTGCCCCATTGAGGGCGAAGATTGGACTAGGCATGAAACCTAGGTATTTATTCCTTCTCACACAGCGGAACTGGTATGTTTCAGATGCCAAAACCTAACGCCCTTAATAACCCTTGCCAAAACCTCTTCAGCCTTCGAGTATCGGTCCATAGCCGTACCAGGAGCCTTCAAGCTTGAGCAGGCGCAGGTTCTCTTCAAGCAGCTTCTTATGCGTGCCTTCCCAATTCGCCAACGTCTCCAAGGTGCGTTTGACCCCGGCCTCTTGCACTTTGCTCAACGACTCAGAGTACATGCGGATGGAGTTCTCCTCCACCTCGATGCCGATCCCCAATGCGCGCATCTCGTCGTTCAGCGTGAGGCAGCTGTCGGGAGGGGGCGCGAAAATTCGCTCAGGCAAGATGCGCAGGTACTCGCGCAAGGGCTGCACCCAGGTGACGTCGCGCGTCTGCGCCAGGCGCGCGATCTCCTTCTCCACGATGGCCTTGTGCTCCCTCTCGTCGTTGCCAAGGCTGCGCAATAGCGCCGCTCCCTTCTGATCGGTGACGCACTTGGCCAGGGAGGAATAGAACTGGATGCCGAACTCCTCGATCTCCAGCGCTGTCTTGAGCACGGCCACGCTTTGGTCGCCCTCCGTGTCGGAGCCATTTTCCTGCACGCTTTCGCCCTCCGCGTCAAAGAGCCATCCGCTGGTATATTATCTCGTTGTCTCGGTCTTCCTTCCCGATTCGTCTGGCGCTTCGCGGGGCAAACGCTTTCTAGGCCGGGGTGAGATATGCATGCGTGGCAGAGAGACCGAACTGCGCGCCCAAGGGCAAGGAGGACGTTCGCTTGATTAGCGACGAGGCGGTGCAGAACGCCACCGGCAAGGGATGGGCGGAATGGTTCGCCATCCTGGACGAGCTGGGTGTTGAGGAGAAGGGGCATTCGCACGCGGTCAGGTACCTACGCGAGCACCACGGCCTCGATGAGAGATGGGCGGAGAGGGTCGCCCGTCGCTACGAGGAGGATCGGGGCCTGAGGTCGCTGATGGCCTGATAACTCAGTTGAGTCCTGAGGGAACTCGTTTTCGTAAAATTAGTCTGCGCTGGACTCGAAACATTTAATAACAGCTATCGTTTGCCAGCCAAACGAAGGACAGGCAGGTCTTGGCGACGAAGTCGATTCGGTTTCTGACCGTAGGCATCGGGCCGTGGCCGGCGTCTGGAGGCGAGTCGAACGCTCGCTGAGCTCCTCCTGCCGGCCGTATTCATCGCAGCATCCGTGGGCGCCTTGGCAGCGGTATTGCTGGACCGAAAGGAGCATGCCTGTCGGTGCATCTCGTTCGGATCGGCGGCCGTGGCGAGCTTCCTTCTGACCCTGGTGGGCGTCGACGTCCTGTTGGGAGGCGACCTGGACCTGTTTCTAGAACAAGGAACGACACTACTCACCGTTCCGATAATTCATCTGCACGTGGACAAGCTGTCCGCCTTCTTCCTGGTGGCCCTCGGCCTGATCGGGGTGGCGGCCTCCTTCTATTCTATCGGCTACGCTCGGGAGTATTCGGGCCACTACAGCGTCGGGCGGTTCGGGGCGCTCTTCAACCTCTTCCTTCTCTCCCTGGTGTTGGTGTTCACCGCCTCCAACCTGGTCCTTTTCCTGGTGGCCTGGGAGCTGATGTCCCTTTCCTCCTACTTCTTGGTCATCTACGAACATGGACGCGAGGGCGTGCTCTCGTCCGGCCTCCTCTACCTGGTGATGACGCACATCGGAACGGCCTTGATCACCACCGCCCTGATCATCATCTCCCTGCAGGCGCATTCTCTTGAGTTCGGTTCGATGCACAATGCCGGTGCTCTCATGGACCCAACCCTGCGTTCGGTCGTTTTCGTCCTCCTTTTCCTGGGCTTCGGGACCAAGGCCGGGATAGTCCCTCTGCACGTCTGGCTGCCGCAGGCCCACCCCGCCGCCCCCTCGAGCGTCTCCGCGCTCATGTCCGGCATCATGATCAAGACCGCAGTGTTCATGCTCATCCGCTGCACCTTCGAGCTCCTGGGAACCGTAGAGGCGTGGTGGGGGTTGCTCCTGCTTCTCGTCGGCTCCATCTCCGCGCTCCTAGGGGTACTCTACGCCCTCATGGAGAAGGACATCAAGCGCATCCTTGCCTTCTCAAGCATCGAGAACATAGGCATAGTCTTCATCGCCCTTGGTTCGTCGATCGTCTTCGACGCCTACGGCTTGAAGCAGCTCGCAGCATTGGCGCTCATCGCCGCCCTGCTCCACTCCTTCAATCACGCCCTCTTCAAGGGGTTGCTGTTCCTGGGCGCGGGAGCTCTGGCGTACGCCACGGGCACCAAGAACATTGAGCTCATGGGCGGCCTGGCCAAGAGGATGAAGTGGACGGGCGTGCTGTTCTTTGTGGGCGTGCTCTCCATCGCCGCCATCCCTCCCTTCAATGGCTTCGTCAGCGAGTGGCTCATCTTCCAGTCGCTCCTTCTCTCCTTCAGCCTCAACGACGTGGTGGTCAACATCCTTCTGGCCGTCGCGCTTGGCACGCTGGCGCTGACCGGCGCTTTGGCCGCAGCTTGCTTCGTGCGGGTCTATGGGATCGCCTTCCTGGCCCGACCTAGGAGCGAGAAGGCGGCTAAGGCGCACGAGGTGTCAGGCACGATGCTGTTTGGGATGTCGGTATTGGCGGTACTGTGCGTGGGCGCGGGGGTGCTCTCCACCTTCTACATTCCCACGGTGGATTCGGTCAGCGCCAGTGTCCTGCACGTGAGCATCGCCTCCACGCTGATCGATGGTCTGGTGCTAGAGACCCCGACCTCAGGATTCTCAGCCATGTCGCCGGCGCTGCTCGGCTTGGCCTTGATCGCACTTCTGGCGCTGGTGGTCGCCTTCTCTCGCATCTTCGGAGGCAGGACGAGGACCGTCGAAGGCGATACCTGGGATTGCGGCACGCCCCTGGGTCCAAGGAACGAGTACACGGCCACTGGCTATTCGCAGCCCATTAATCGTGTCTTCAACTCCATCTTCCGCTCCCAGTCCAGAACCACAGTGCTGGAAGAGCGCTCCGCTTACCTCCGCAGGCTCTCCTATTCCACATCCGTGCAGCCGATCTTCGAACGCTATCTCTACGAGCCGACCGTCAAACTGGCCACGGGGCTGGCCAGGCGCGTCGGGGTGATCCAGACAGGCAGCATCCAGGCATACCTGGCGTACATCTTCGCCACCCTGGTGATACTGCTGCTCATCTTCCGGTGATGCCATGAACGACGTGCTCCTCTCCATTATCCAGTCCCTGTCGCTGCTGCTCCTGGCACCGCTGGTAACGGGCATCATACGCAAGCTCAAGGCCTGGATGCAGAGCCGCCGTGGCCCGCCGGTGCTGCAGCCCTACTACGATCTAGCAAAGCTCTTCCAGAAGGATTCAGTGGTCTCCAAGGAGGCCTCCTGGGTCACCACCATTGCCCCTTATGTGTGCGTGTTGGCCGTTCTGGCCGCCGCCCTGCTCATACCAGTGTTCGTGTCCGAGTCCATGGGGTTCATGGGCGATCTCATCGTGATCGTCTATCTGCTGGCCATGGCGAGGTTGTTCATGGCCCTGGCCGCTTTGGATGCAGGGAGCACATTCGGCGGTATGGGCTCGAGTCGGGAGATGCTCGTTTCCTCGATCATCGAGCCCACCATCCTCCTGGCCATCTTCACCACCGCCCTGCTGACAGGCACCACGAACCTGGCCGGGATATCGCGGGACCTGGCGACCTCGGGGCTCGACCTGGTACGCCCCTCCCTCTTCCTGGCCTTTGCGGCGTTCTTCATTGCTATCCTGGCGGAGAACGCCCGGGTCCCGGTGGACAACCCGGCCACGCATCTCGAGCTCACCATGATCCACGAGGGCATGCTCCTCGAGTACTCGGGCAAGCAGCTGGCGCTCATGGAGTGGTCGAGCATGACTAAGCTAATTCTGTTCATGACCATCGCCTGGAACGCCTTCCTGCCCTGGGGGATAGCGACGGAGGTCGCCCCACTGCCGATCGTTCTGGGCATCTTGGTGTTCGTGGCCAAGATCCTCGTGATGGCGTTCGCCATAGCGCTGCTCGAATCCTCGATGTCGAAGATGAGGTTGTTCCGACTGCCCAACCTACTCACCGGCTCCTTCATGCTGGCGTTCCTCGCGGTCATGTCATACTACGTGCTGTGAGGTGAGAAGACGGCGAGCCTGGTGGAGATCAACATGGTGAATGGGCTGGCGACCCTGGTCATGCTGTCAGCGTTCATGCTCGTGGCCAGCTCCAGAATGCAGACCATGGTCCGCATCTTTGCCCTGCAGTCGCTTGCATTGGGTGCGCTAGCGGCCAGCGTGGCCTACCTCACTGGCTCCGAGCACATCTATCTAGTGGCCGGGCTCACAATAGGTATCAAGGCCCTCCTCATCCCCCGCATCCTTTCCTACGTCATGAAGCGCATCAAGGTGGAGAATGAGGTGGAGCCGCTGCTGAACACGCCCTCCTCCCTCCTGGTCTCGGCCGGACTGGCCGTGCTCGCCTACCACGTGGCAGCGCCGATCATCGAGCAGGGCACGGTCATCACTCGCAACGCCATGGCCCTTTCCTTGGGAGTGGTGCTCATCGGCTTCTTCATCATGATCTCTCGCTGGAAGGCCATCACCCAGGTCATCGGCCTGCTTTGCATGGAGAACGGGCTGTTCATGGCCGCCATCTCCGCCACCTACGGCATGCCGCTCATCGTGGAGCTGGGCATCTTCTTCGACATCCTGGTGGCGGTGCTGATCATGGGGGTCTTCGCCTTCCGCATCAATCGCACCTTCGACACCCTGGACACTGCGTTCCTGAGGAGGCTGAGGGATTAGATGATAGAACTGCTCTTGGCCATTCCTCTGGTCACCGCCATGCTCTGCTACCTGTGCAATGGCCATCGGCTGTTGGAGCTGGCCAGCGCCGTCGGCTCCGGTGTGCTGTTCGCTTTCGCTCTCGCTTTCGCCTACGACGCCTTCGGGAACGGTGCTAGATACGAAGGCGCCCTGTTCCTCGACCAGTTCTCCGCCTACGTCCTGCTCCTCGTCACCTTCATCGGCTTCATGACCTCCCTCTACTCCATAGGGTACATGGGCACCGAGTACCGGGAGAAGGAGTTCGGACTGGGGCGGTTGCGCTACTACTACGCTCTGCTTCACATCTTCATCTTCACCATGGTGCTGGTGTGCGTCTCGAACAACCTGGGCATCATGTGGATCGCCATCGAGGCCACCACCCTGGCCTCCGCCTTCCTGGTAGGCTTCTACAATCGCGAGACCTCCTTGGAAGCGGCCTGGAAGTACATCATCATCTGTTCCGTGGGCATCACCCTGGCCCTACTGGGCATCATCCTGGCCTATGCCTCATCCACCAGAATTCCTGGGACGGAAGCAACGGGTCTGGATTGGACCACCCTGATGTCCGTCGCGAACCAGCTCGACCCGACCTTGCTCAAGGTGGCCTTCATCCTCGTCTTGGTCGGATACGGCACCAAGGTAGGATTGGCACCGATGCACACTTGGCTGCCCGATGCTCACTCGCAAGCTCCGACCCCTATCTCCGCGTTGCTCTCGGGGGTGCTGCTGAACTGCGCAATGTACGGGATCATTAGAATGCATATGGTCTCCTCCGCCGCCCTGGGTCCGGGCTTCAGCGGATCGTTGCTGCTGCTCTTCGGCGTCCTTTCCCTGGCAGTGGCGGCGGCCTTCATCATCCTGGCCCGGGACTACAAGCGCCTGCTGGCCTATTCCAGCATCGAGCACATGGGCATCATCGCCATCGGCTTCGGGCTCGGGGGACCGATAGGCGTGCTGGGCGGGCTGCTGCACATGCTGAACCATGCCGTCACCAAATCCATGCTCTTCTTCACCTCCGGCAACATCCTGCTTCGCTTCAAGACCAAGACCATGGAAGAGGTGCGGGGGCTGTCATCGAGCATGCCATACACCGCCCTCTTCCTAGTGCTGGGCGCTCTGGCGATCACGGGATCTCCCCCGTTCGGCGTTTTCATCTCCGAGTTCACGGTGCTCTACGCGGGCATCGAGCAGGGGCAGTGGCTGGTCAGCGGCCTGCTGCTCCTCTTCCTGGCGGTGATATTCGCCGCCTTCCTTTGGCACGTCATGCGAATGGTTTTCGGGAACGGAACGAGATCTGAGCCGAAGGGGGAGGTGAGCCGCCTGAACCTGGCGGTCATTTCCGTGCTCTTCGTCCTCGTGCTCGGGCTGGGCGTCTATATCCCCAATTTCATGAGCCATGCCTTGAACTCGATCGTCCACCTGTTCCAGGGGGCGACGCCTTGACGGAGAACCGTCTGCGGGAGATCATCGATTCCATGCCGGAGGGGCTCGCCGCCGCCGTCATCTCGACCAACGTGAAGGATGAGAACATCTGGATGGAGATCGACCGCTCTCGACTGCGAGAGGTGGCCGCCCACATCCACAACCTCTGGGGAGCGAACCTGATCACCATGCATGCCGTCGACAATCGCTCTGCCACGAACGATTTCAAGGTCATCGTGGTCCTAGGGCTCAAGGGGGAGGAGGAGTTCGTCACTCTGCTCGCCAGCGTGGACCGGGAGCGACCGGAGTTCGATTCGCTCACCTCGGAAATCCTCTGTGCCGACTGGTACGAACGTGAGATCCACGATTTCTTCGGAATAACGCCGTTAGGACATCCAGAGCTGAGGCCCCTGGTGCTGTATGACGACTGGCCCACTGGAATCTACCCGCTGCGCAAGGATTTCGATGTGCGGACACGAGTACCCCGCGTTCCCACCAAATACCCATTCCGCCAGGTCGAGGGCGAGGGCGTGTTCGAGATACCGGTGGGCCCGGTGCACGCCGGCGTGATCGAGCCGGGGCATTTCCGCTTCAGCGTGGCCGGGGAGCCCATCCTGGCCCTAGAGGTGCGCCTGGGTTACACTCACAAGGGGATCGAGAAGCTGTCCGAGGGCATGCGGTATCAGAAGGGCGTGTATCTGGCGGAGCGAGTCTCGGGGGACAACAGCTACGCGCATTCGCTCGCCTATTGCCAGGCGGTGGAAATGATGGCCGAAGTGCAGGTGCCGGAACGCGCCCTCTACCTAAGGAGCGCGTACGCGGAGATGGAGCGTATCTACAACCATCTCGGTGATCTGGGGGGCATCGCTCTGGACACGGCCTTCAACGTCGGCGCGGCCCACGCCCACATCCTCCGCGAAAGAATGCTCAGCCTCAACGACCAAATCATAGGCAGCCGCCTGCTACGTTCCGTCAACTGCCTGGGCGGGGTGAGGAGGGACCTGATGAAGGAGGATGTGGACATCTTATCCTCTTCGCTGATCGACCTTAAGCTGGAGTTCAAGGAGTTCGCGGACCTGATCGTGGGCACGCCCTCTCTCCTGGATCGAACGGAGGCCACGGGCGTCCTGTCGCTGGAGGCGGCCAAGGACCTGAACGTGGTCGGTCCGGGGGCCAGAGCTAGCGGCGTGGACCGGGACGTGCGCAGGGACCATCCCTACGCCGCCTACCGCTGCTTGAGCTTCAAGGTGCCGGTGTACAAGCAAGGCGACGTGGACGCGCGCATGCGGGTCAAGATCGACGAGGTCTACGAATCAATAAGCATGATCGAACAGGTCCTGGGCAATCTGCCCGGGGGAGATGTTTCCGTTCGTTCGGTGGAAGTCCCGGAGGGCATGACGGGCATGGGCTTGGTCGAGTCGCCCAGAGGCGAGTTGGTGCATTGGATGATCGCTGGACCGGAACAAAGGCCTTTCCGGCACAAGATCCGGGATGCTTCGTTCCACAACTGGCGGGCGATGGAGGTGGCGGTGCTGGGCAACATCGTGCCGGACTTCCCGTTGGTGAATAAATCCTTCAACCTATCCTATTCGGGCAATGATCTCTGAGGTGGCGTCATGTTCCGCATCATCGACAAGGGTGTTAGGCGCAAGGGGGTGGTGACCAACAAGCATACGGAGGAAAGCGTCATCGCTCATGAAGGTCACCTGGGCATGCCCTTCCTGGACCAGAGCAAGTGCTTCGCCCACAAAGACTGCGCCCGGGTCTGCCCGTCCGAGGCAATCGAGGTCACCCCAGTTCAGTGGAGGATCGATCTCGGTCGATGCCAGTTCTGCGGCGAATGTGCACGTATCTGTCCAGAGAAGGCTATCATCATGACCGGGGAATACCAGCTTTCTTGCAAGACGAAGGAGGGGACGGTGAGGACCTATGACATCCGTATCTGAGCCTAGCATTGAAGAGCTGGGGCGGCAGTTGCAGAAACGCATCAAGAAGGCTTTCGGCCGTTCCCTGGCGGTGAGAGAGGTGGACGCAGGTTCATGCAACGGCTGCGAGGTGGAGGTGAACTCGCTCACCAATCCCATCTACGACATAGAGCGCTTCGGGCTGTACATCGTGGCCTCGCCGCGGCATGCGGACGTCCTCCTGGTCACCGGTCCAGTGACGAGGAACATGGAGCACGCTTTGCTCCAGACCTACAAGGCGACGCCGTCGCCCAAGATGGTCATCGCCATGGGCGCCTGCGCTTGTTCGGGCGGGATCTTTAGGAACTGCTATGCCACCGCCGACGGCGTGGACAAGATCTTGCCGGTGGACGTCTACGTGCCAGGATGTCCGCCCACGCCCGGAGCATTGATCAGCGCCTTCTTACTGGCGATGGACAGATCGGAGAAAGGGCAGGCCAGCCGCTGAAATCGTGTCTTACCCCCGTGAGTCACTTCACCACGATGACTGTGCATTTAGCGTTGCGCACGATATACTCGGACACCGATCCGATGAGCACGCGGTCGATGGCTGTCTTGCCCGACGTGCCGACGATGATCGCGTTGGCGTTTATTCGTTCCGATACGCCAAGAACAGTCTCGTAAGGATTGCCGGCCTCCAGCAGCGTCGTCACTTGCACCCCATGCTTCGCCGCCGCAGTCTTCAGTTTCTCCAGTTCGTTCCGGCCGAACTGGATGATCTTCTCCTTATCCTCCTCGGCTTTGGGGCTGACCACGAAGACGACGTACAAGTGAGCCTTGTGGAGCGAAGCGTGTTCGAACGCGTAGTTGACCGCCTTCTCCGAATGCTGTTTTCCGTCGGTTGCCAGGAGCACGTTCATCGCGGCACCAGCCTTCTAGCGGGTGATATCTCTCCCTTCCCATTAAGGTTTTCCCGAACCAGCATTCATCTTTGGTATGTCTGGCCTGATGAGATTGCATCTTTGGAAGGCAAGGCGAAGATGCGTATAGCCCCGCCCACCATCAGCAGAACGAGACCAGTTCACAGCAGGTTGATGAGGGGCACGATCTTCATCTGAACCAAGCCGGTGGAAGAGGATTGCCAATCGAAGCTCAGGTAGAGGTCCTCTCCTAGAGATTTGTGCGCGTAGGCCTGCGATTTGACCTTCGCCGCCTCGGTGCCCAAGAACTCGTAGTAGTTGGCAATGACGGCATCCTTCTGCACCACCGAACCAGAGTGCAGGACACCGGCAAGTGGAAATCGAGGGTAAGGAATTGGAGGCAGGCGCGGGGACAAAGGATACTGGTCCGGAACCGGACCACGGGGTGAGACCATGATCGAGATGACCGACCTACGAAGGAAACAACTGGATGAGATCGTCGACCTGATGAACAAGGAGGCGGAGCTCAAGCTCCTGTATGATGAGGAGTCAGAGGAGTCGAAGCATGCGGAAGAGGTGCTCCGACGTTTGAAAGGATTCGCGGATAAGCTGGAGGAACACGAGCGAACCTACCTGGAGACCGGGCTGATGGACCACAAGGACATCCACGACGTCTACTGGCCTAATGCAAAGGGGCGGGGGAAGCATCAGCGGGAGAAGTATACTCGTCTCGATAGCGAGGGCAAGACGAGTGGGCATTGAGGAATGGCGGCGGGTGTAGGCGAGAAGTCATCGAAGATCGATTTGAGGGCCAAACTGGAGAAGATGGATCGCGACGGACCTTCCCGTCTCATCTCGGTGTTCATAATGGACAATACAGATGGCACACTAGACATCTTCTATCCCTGTACGTAGTGAGCAAGGGGGGAGCAGGTGGATATTCCATTTTGACGGCGGCGACGATTGTTGTCGCATTGCTGGCTTCCGCCGCGGCGATCTGGGCTCTAGGCCCCCGCAGGGAAGGAAATCGTTGAGATGACCGCCTTCGTCCCTTCAGATGCGGTCGCTCTTTCTCTTGGAATAGTACAAGACCCGGCTGTCCAGAGTGTAGCCAAGGTTCTCGAACAGCGTCCTGGAAGATTGGTTGTCACCATGCACCAGGCAGGCGCTGATTCCCAGACCACGTGCATCAAACCGTCTTTCAGCTTCCATCACGAGCATGGAAGCGATCCCGGTCCTGCGGTGCTCTGGACGGACTGCCAGCCGGTTAATCCATCCTTTCCGGCCGTCGTTGGTGCAGAGGGCGGCCCCGACCATCTTGCCACCGATCTCCAAGACGAAGAAATCCGCCTGGCCGGAACCAAGCTCACGCTCGACGTTCTCTCTGGAATCCCTTCCCTCCGGATGAAAAGGAAGCTCGGCCGCATCCCAAAGCCTTACTAGCTCGTCATAATCCTCCGCATGGAGATCGCGGATTGTGACTTTTCTGCGAGGAGACGGCGTCATGCTTCCTCCTTCAGGCCGAAGCCTTTCTCCCACGCCTTCTCCCAAAGCAGGGTCTCGGTCTTTCGCTTGTGACAGGAGGCGCAGAGCGTCACCAGGTTCGCCGGATGATCGGTCCCGCCCCTGGTCCTCGGCAGGATGTGGTGCACCTCCGTGAACCACCCAGGCAAGGTTTGGAGGTCTCGGCGGCATTCCTGGCAGCGGAAACCATCCCGTTCCAGAACGCGCCGTCTCACTTTCGTCCACGCGATTCTCGCCATGCCATCCGGGATGTGCGGGTCAAGAAGATTCTCGGCACTGCCCTCCTCATGCCAGGACTTTGTGCTCGCAAAAGCTGCATCTATGGTGCCTTCCAACTCGCAACGTATGCTATCTTTGAGGGTCGGATGGCGTTTTCCGCACGTCGGGCAGCGGTCGATGAGCTTGGACCGGGAGCGAATGATCGCAAGGCTAAGCTCGTGATTCCAGGCACGGTGCTGGCAAACCTCCGCTATGGTCTCATCACACAGTGGGGGGCAGGGTCTATCGCCTTCGCCATCCGAGGTCATCCAGAGATGGTGTTCTCTCAGGCAAAGACCGCAACGGCATGGCTCGTCCTGGTAGTGGCACCCTTTCACAGAACCCATCCGAACGGAAGCGACGGGGAGGATAGATAAGTCCTCTCCTCGTCCCTTGCCTGAATTTCGAAGGCTCCCATGGGGATGAATTGCACTAGGACAAGGGCAACGAAGCCAAACACTTGCTTGGTGTCGACGAAGGGCCGTCATCTGAACGTGACTTATGTCTAATCCTTGCGCTCTAGGAACCCGTGAGGATTCGACATTGCCCGGGCATTGCACTTCGAGACCTGCGCCGCAAAACCTAGGAGAACATGCTCTCGATGAAAGCCAGGATATCGTCCCGCATGATGCGGAAGGCGTTCAATTGCTGCTCATCGCTGCCATGCATGCTCGGCGGGTTGTTGACGCCGTGGTGCAAGTGCTCCTTCGCCTCCGGAAAGAACGGACAGATATCCTCGGCGTCCGAGCAGAGCGTGATGGCGTAGTCGAAATGCTGTCCCTCGAACTGCTTCAGGTGCTTCGGTCTCTGGCCAGGGATGTCGATGCCGATCTCCTTCATCACCTTGATGGCCAAGGGATGCACCTTCCCGGGTTGGGTTCCCGCACTGCTCGCTTCGACCCTCTCCCCGAACATGTGGTTGGCGATGCCCTCCGCCATCTGCGAGCGGGCGGCATTGTGCGTGCAAATGAAAAGCACTCTGGTCTTCTTCTTCAATTCCTTATCTCACGGTATCTCCTCAGGATTCCAGGCGGTCCTCATGCCTGCATCCAACAGATCCAGCGTTCTCATGTCCCTCGCGGAGATCTGGAAATCGAAGACGCCCGCGTTCTCGATGATCCGATTCCGACGCTTGGACTTGGGAATCTCCACCGTGCCGTGCTGCAACCCCCAACGGATCAGCACCTGGGCCACGCTCTTACGATAGTGAATGGCAATGCTCTTCAAGCTGGTGTTCTCGAGATACTTGCCGTGTGTCAATGGCGAGTAAGCTTCGACCTGGATCCTCTTTGCGGAACAGTAGTCGAGAAGGTCCTTCTGGTAGAGGAAAGGAGTGAACTCCACCTGGTTCACCGTCGGTACGATCTCTGCGTACCCGCTCATCTCCTCCAAGTGGCGGATGGTGTAATTGCTCACGCCCACAGCCCGACATTTGCCTTCCTTGAGCAGCCATTCCATGGCTTTCCACGTCTCCGGCCGCCTTCCTCCGCCAGGCCAGTGCACAAGATAGAGATCTACATACTCCATGCCCAGGGCGCGTAGGCTTCTCTGGCAAGCATTTAGCGTTTCTTGGTATCCATGGTCCGAGTTCCAGACCTTGGTGGTAATGAAGACCTCTTCTCGCGGCAGTCCGCTTTGCCTGAAGGCCTCGCCCACCTCCTTCTCGTTGCCATAGACCTTGGTGGTGTCGATCATGCGGTAGCCGGCGGCGAAGGCCTGCAACACCGCCTCCCTGGTTTCCTTTCCCTCGGTCATCTTCCATGTTCCCAGCCCGAGGCAGGGCATCTCCACTCCATTGTTCAACTTGAACCGGGTGCCGATGGTGAGCTTCATTTGTATGTCCGAGGCACGTTTGGAGCAACCTGGATATAATGAGTCTCCCTGGGTGGATCATCCGAGCAGGCCAGGTAGGGGCCAAGAAGGCTTAAGGTGACGGCGGACAGACCTCTTTCACGGTTGTGTTGGGGTCGTCCTGGAAGCGGGACACCGCCTCCCGTATCTTCTCGAAAGGAGGTGGCAAGGCCTCCTCATGCGAGACCCAGAGATACTGGACCCTGGCGTCTCGGTCCACTAGGAACACCGCCCTCCTGGTCAAACCCTTCAGCAGCCCATCCTCCAGCAACCCGGCATATTGTCTGCTCACGCTCCCATCCTCATCCGCCAACAGACGGAACGGAATGCCCAGGTTCTCCTTCCACTGCCTGTGAGTGTAAGGAGAGTTGCGGGAGACCCCGACCACTCTGATGCCCTTTGCTGATATCTCGGAGCACATGGAATGGACGGTCCTCATCTCCAGAGAGCATATGATGCCGAAGTCGTTGGGATAGAACAGGAGCAGTACGGGATTGTTCTTCAGCTCTTCGTGCAGCTGGAACGGTTCCTCCGACGCCTCGCTCAATCGGAAGTCGGGAGCGCGCATACCCGCCGCCAGGTCAATCCCCACCACGTTCTGACCTCACTCATCTCTCGTAGATAAAGGGTGACGGAGGTTGGTTCGTCCAGTTTCAGGCTCGTAGCACGCTGTCCATACCATCGCCCTGCACCCGGACGACCGGGACGTACTTCAAGAGCGCATCCCCCATCTCGATCACCTGCTCTAGGGGAGGAGAAGGCTCGGTGATCCCTTCGAAGGGCGTGTCGGAGGTAGAGCTCATGAACTGCACCAGGTGCATCTCGCTCGCATAGCCCTGGATCTGCTGACCCAGGCGTTCGATGCTATCCTTGTTGACGTATGGCGGGATGACCCGCAACAGGATGCGCACCTTCTGTCCCTTGAGCACTTCCAGGCTCTGCCGAAGATTGGAGAGGTATGCGCGCACGCTGTCCTCGGGCATGTTCACCAGTCTGGATGTGCCGGCGACGTCGTCCAGATCGCCCTTGACCTCCACAATGTAGCTTTGCACCAATCCCAAGGTCTCCCTCAGGAAAGCGGGGTCGAACCCCGTCGTCTTCAGCGTGATCTCCTTTCCCCTCTTCTTCAGAGTGCGGATGAGCTCCCCCAGCTCGCGCTTCTGCAGCACCGGTTCCGCTCCTCCTAGGAACACCCGCTTGACCTCGTACTCCGAGAGATAGCTCACCACCTGGTCCAGGCTCATGTCCCTTCTCTCTTGCATGCGATGGGAGCAGAACTTACAGGCCAGGGGGCAACCGAAGAATTCCAGTTTGGCTTCGCCCACCTTCTTGTACATAGTGATGAGGCGCATGTCGAATATTATTCTGTCCAAGGCAATATAGTTTGCCTAGCTTTCTTTAGGAGACCTGGATGACATTCGCAGACTGGTCCTGCATATCCGGCGGGACGTCGCCGATGCGCCACCCCTCTCCGGTGGTCTCGCAATAATAGTAGTCCACCGATTGATATCTGTAGTGCGTTCCGCTGGCGCCAAGGCATGCCAGTCCCACGGCCATGTGCGCGGGAAGTAGCAGCAATGTGGCGTCGTAGGACATGGCCTCAATAATGGAGGCGTAGAGAATGGAGGTGTCCTCGCAGTCGCCAGTCTGGTCGTAGAGGGTCTCCACGCTGAAACGCCAGTAGTCGCTCTGTCCAGTTGACTGATTGTCAAAGGAGTAATCGATGCTCTGCACGAAGGCCAGAACGAGATCGGCGGTGCGCAGTCGATCATATCCGCGGGCTGAGGCCATGGCCCCCAACCTGTTAGCCAGATCCGCAACTACCGCGTCAGTGGAGGTCACGAAAGCCGCCATCTGAGAATTAGAGATGGGGCTGCGGTCTACGTCCATAATCCAGTATTGCCAGTACTTCTGGGCTGAGAGGTTGAGGTCCAGGGTGAAGCTGCATCCTTCGAAGTACCAGTGATAGGTCTTAGAGGCCTGCATCTCGCATCGCGACAGATCATACCAGAGCATGCCATCGTCGTCATCGATGGTCTGCGTTCCGTCCAGAGAGCCGTCAGCTAGCCCGGTGCGATCATCGCCGGTCCAGTTGCCAGTGAGCATATCAAAGACCAGATCCAGCACCCTGTTGGCGGTGGACGAAGGGTCGATGTCGATGCGATCGTCGGAGGACCCGGCATCCTGGTCGAACAGGGCGATGGAAACGGAGATGTTGCGTTCGTCATCGTCCACATTGAAACGCAGACTTTTGTTCAGCGTATAGGTCTGGCCCACTTCGAATGAATATGTCTGTCCTTCGTCGTCCACTCTGACATCCTGTTGGCCCTCTACCGAGATGATGAAGTATCCCTCTGCATAGATGTCCAGAGGGTCAACGCCGTCTAGGACGCGTACCTGGTCCAGGTCCACCCTCACTCCCGCATCGTAACCAGGAACGAGGTCCACTGGGTCGGCATAGCCGTCATTGTCGCCGTCGTTGGGAAAAGGATCGCCGTTGTCGCCCATGCCGTCCCCGTCCGTATCTCTCCATTCGTTGAAATCATCGGGGAAAGCATCTTCCGAGTCGGGAACGCCATCATGGTCTCGGTCCGGAGGTCCGAAGTGGAACAGACCCCCTCCCATGTTGCCCAAGACCACCACCGCTCCCAGAACAGAGAAGACCAAGATGGCGACCACCGCCACTGCCCCTGCGACCTTCAGGGCAGAAGGCCCTCTGACATTTGGTGGAGCTGGGGCTGGAGCGACAACGCCGGTGTCCGAACCTCCGTTGGAGGGCGACTGATCTGGGGGCGTGGGGTCCACTGCCATCGATTGTGCGCCTCAGCGATATAACACTTGGCCGCTCCCTATCATTTCTGGATAGGCGCCAGGTCCTCGATCTCCACCGCCACCTCATTATGGCGCAAGAAGCCGGGAGTACCAGGTCCATTATATCGCATCAGGACCGGGGTGCCTCTTGTCCGCATTCCATTCTCCTTCAGCGTATGGAGCAACTCATCTTCTAGCTTCTTCACGCTCTCCGCCCCCGCTCGCCCAGAGAAGCGCAGCACTGCCATTCTCCTTGACTTGATCTCTACCATCTTCACCCTGTCATCAAGCGGCTCTGGGATGGTGCTGATGGAGTACATAGGGGGCATGGCAAAGGAGAAGGTCGTGTTGTCCGAGACCACCGGTCTGGTCATGGCAAGTTCCTCGGAGGTCGGTCCATTGGAGATCACGGGAACGGTCATCGCCACGTCCGTCCGGGTGCGATTGTCGCCTGTGATATAGCGGAAGAGGACGCGAAAGGCAGCATTATCGGTCAATCCGGTCACGGTCGCCAGGACGATGGTGGGATAGCGACGGATCTCCACGTTCCCAATATGATTCTCCACCGTGTACTGCAATGATTCGGTCACGGCCAATACTACCGAGGTGCCGGTAATTAATCTTTACACGGCTTCCATCGCTCACGCCCTCCGTGCTTTTTCCAACGATTCCGGGAGCGGTCGAAACTCGTCCTCCAGACGGTCCCGGTCGACCGACTTCTCGGCGAGCATCAATCCGTCGTCCTGGTGTATCAGGACGTGGCCGTTGGTCGAAAGCTCCTCCGCCGCCGATACCGACAGTGCTTCTTCTTTGTGTCGATGGGAGCACCGATTGGCTCATCTACCGCTGGCACGATTCTAGTCGAAGGTGATAAGAGGATGATCGGTAAACTCGAAGGTGAGCTGTTGCAGGCGGTCCTGGAAACGGTGCCAGTGGAGTTCTCGGTCTTAGACTCCAAGGACAAGGTGGTAGCGTGGAACCGACATGAGAGCCGCATCTTCAAGCGGCCAGCGGCGGTGGTGGGGCGGGATGTGCGCAATTGCCATCCAAAAAGATCGCTGGACAAGGTGGAGGCCATCCTAGAGGAGATGAAGCAGGGCAAGAGGGAGGGGGCGCGCTTCTGGATCGATCTGCATATGGAAGGGAGGGGGAAGAGGAAGATCATGATCGAGTACCACGCGTTGCGCGGTCCTTCGGGCAAGTACCTCGGTTGCCTGGAGGCCACTCAGGACATCACCGAGATACAGGCATTGCAGGGAGAGAAGCGACTCCTGGACTGAACGCCTCTCATCATCTTTCCTTCTTCAACTCGTCCCTCGCCCTCTGCTGAAGAGCTAGGAGAAAAGGCGGCTCTCCCCTCCATCGTCTAGCGCATTCTTCAGCCACGGCCAGAAGCTCACCCTCGGCCTTGGCCTTGCTTGCGACGTCGCAGCGGACGAGGTCCGCGTGCACGAAGACTGCAAACAAATGTTCTAGGAGGGGAAGGAGCGAACCGATGGCCTCCGAAAGCAGAGCGGACGACCGTCCTTCCGCGGTCGTGAGGACCGCTCGCATTGCGGCGGAAGACGAACGCAGGAGCACCAGGACCTCTTCTCTCCTCTCAGCGGGAAAGAGCGCGTCCCTCAACACCTCAGCGGCTGGATCCAGGACCGGTTCCTTGCCGAAGAACATGACGATGTCCCTCTCGGCCATGCTCTCCAGGACCTCCCGCTTTCTGCTCGAGCGCTCCTCTTCATCCGCACAGTCGCCGAGATTGAATGCCAGGAACTCTCGGAAACCGACCTCCTCTAGTAGGCCGGCGATGGCGCTCATGCCGAGCATGCTCTCCTCATCCTCGATGAGGCGTTCTGTCAACGAGCTCATGGTCGGGTCCCGCTCCCTCTCCCCGGGGTTCGAAGTGATGATGCTCAGGATCGAGAGGATGGAGGAGTACACAAGCTCTCGTGTCATCTCATCCAGGAATCTCTCGTGGATCAACTTCTGCATGTAGGCCGAGGAGAGGAAATCTCCTCCCAAACCTTCGCGGTCGGCGAGCCAGAACGCCCCCCTCATCGCCTCGATGGTCTGTGCCAGCGCGCACGGTCCCTCATCCACGCCCTTGGTCACGATGCCGGTCTCGACGAGAGAGTGCAGCGTTGCCCGGGCCCGGCTTTGCTCAGCATCGGTCAAGAACAACGATACCAGCTCCTCTGCGCTCCTTTCCTTCTTGGCGAGGGCCAGGACCATCGCTCCCTCGATCGTTGTCTTCTCCCTTCTCTTCCGACCGTCCATGCTCTCGACCTCGACCGAACGCGCCCTTCGTTAATCAATCCGCGCTTCAGGAGCTTGTAGCTTAGGATGCACCACTAAGCCGCGCCGATTCAGACGGGTGTTTGTTCCGCTGCAGTCTCAGGCACGTGGGCGAACCGTCTCAGGATCACCGTCGAAGGCCGAGACTGAAAGAAGAAGGAAGAAGAGGTTTGGAGTGGGTCGGATCAGTGCACGAAGTCGATGCCTTCGTTTCCTCCGTGGCCCGTGGCCACCGCCCCCAGCTTCTGCTCCCTGATGCCCAGCCTGGCGGCCACGTCGTCGCTCGCTCCGTCCAGCATGAACTTGCTCTTTGCCCCGGTGAAGATGACCAGTACCTGCACCTTGCCCTCGTTCTCCGGCTCGATCGAGCATCCCCAGATGATCCTCGCGCGGGGATCGACGCTCTTACCCACGATGTCCGCAGCTCTCTGGGCTTCGTCGACAGTCATGTCCGGCCCGCCCACCACTCTCACAAGTGCGCCCTTCGACTGCTTCACATTGATGTCCCCCAGCAACGGGGAGGTGAGCGCTTCGTGCACCGCGTCCTTGACGCGGTCGTCGGAGCTGTCCTTGTCCGACTCGCCCATTCCCACGAACGCTACTCCTCCTTCGTTCATGATGGTGAGTATGTCTGCGTAGTCCAGGTTGACCAGGCCGGGCTTGGTGATGATCTCGGTCAGCCCTTTGATCGTCTGCATGAGCACTTCGTCCGCCACTTTGAAGGCCGCCTGCACTGGCAGCTTCGGTACCATCTCGAGCAGCTTGTCGTTCGGGACCACGATGGTGGTGTCGGTGACCCGGCGGAGCTTATCCAGCCCGTCGAGAGCATTCTCCATTCGGACCGTTCCCTCGGACTTGAATGGCAACGTGACCACTCCGATGGTCAGCGCCCTGATCCTCTCCTTGGCGATGCCGGCCACGAAGTGCGCCGAACCCGTGCCGGTTCCGCCCCCCATTCCCGCGGTGACGAAGACGATGTTCGAGCCTTCCAGGAACTTGCGGATCTCCATCTCGTTCTCGCGCGCGGCTTGCTCTCCCACTTCCGGGATCGCTCCCGCTCCAAGGCCTCGCGTAGTCACCTTGCCTATGAGTATCTTGGTCGGCGCGATCACGGTCAGCAGGTGCTTGGCATCGGTGTTCAAGGCACAAAGTTGCGCTCCGCTTATTCCGGCGTCAACGCATCGATTGATGGTGTTCGAACCACCGCCCCCGCAGCCCACGATCTTGATACTGACCTCGAGCTGCGCCGCGATCCTCTTGATCTCTTCGTCGGCGGCAGATACTCCCATGTTCGCTTGTCCAGGCGGCTCAGCCTGATTCTTCACGCTCTCGAGAGCGCTCTTGACCAATGAGTTTGGCATAAGTGCATCCCTATGTATGACAGTTGTCCGACGTTGGATATATAAGTTGCGACCCTACTGCGACTGGCTTGGTCGGCTAGCGATACACGAACATTGAGTGATTCTCGCATGGTAGAAATTCGAAATAGTTCTCCAGTCAGCAAAGCCTTATTTATCTCGAGCGGGCATGCTTTCCGCTGAAGGGAAGAGCCGCCGCATGGCCCTTTGGGGAAGGGGACGGCCCCCCCTTCATTTCTATTCTCCCCTCTTTCGCAAGTGAACGAATTCCGTTCTGGTAAGGTATTATAGCCCGACCTCACAATTGTCAAAGGAGAACATGGGCTTCTTCAGCAGCGATGATCAGAAGACGGGCGGGCCTGCAGAGCTCAGCGAGAAGAGCTTCGGCGACTTCCTCTCCAAGGGCGGAACGGCAGTGGTCATGGTCTATATGTCGGGGTGCGGTCACTGCAAGCGCATGGAGCCGGCCTTCCAAGAGCTGTGCGAGGAGATGACCGGTACGGTGATATTCGGTCGCTTAAACGCTCCCGCCAATATAGTCATCGCTCGGCGGTACGATGTCAGTGGAACGCCCACCTTCCTCATTTTCAAGGGCGGAGAGCTGGCAAAGGCCGTGGTCGGGGAGCGGGTCAAGGAGGAGCTGCGCTCAGAGATCAAAGGCTGCCTTTGAGAGGGCGAGAGGCGCAACGACTATCTCTTCTTGACTGAGACGTTTGACCAAGATGAGGTCCTCCAAGGGGACGGGCGTAGTATTGTTGTTGGCAATCTCGATCCTGGAGGCATATCCGCTTCTTCTGATCACCATCGTTCTGGGCGTGGCCTCGGTGGTTTAAGGGCCGCGACGCAGCCTTGATATGGATGGGGCGGAATCTCGCGCTCGCCGAGGCGCGCCATGAGAAAGGGCATCTCCCCACATGTTCCCCGCACCGTGAAGTGGCTCATCTACCTCACGGTCTTCTCGAGCGTAGGGTACGGCTACCTGCTCACGATCGTCGCGGCCTATCTGCCCGAGGTCGGACTCTCCTCGGGACAGGTGGGCGCCATCATGGGCGTCACCGGCCTTGCCCTGGTCGTGGTGGCAGTGCCCATCGGTCTCCTTTCTGACCGCATCGGGAGGAAGCGCATCCTGCTGGCGGGCTTGCTGGTCATGGCCCCCGTGATGCTCGCATTTGGCGTCACCACAGACTTCACGGTCCTGATGTTGGCCGCAATGCTGGGGGGCATCGGCGAAGGGGCCTACATGGCCACCTGGAACGCCATGATCGCGGACATGACCACCCTGGAGAATCGGGATGGAGCCTTCGTCGTATCATTCATCGTCAATGGCACCGCCATGTCGGTTGGCGCTGCCCTGCCGTTCTTCTTCCCCGCTCTGCAGGACGTGCTCAACATCAGCTCCGCCCAGATCCACTCCTACACCTTCCTGCTGATGGCGATCTTGAGCATAGTATCGCCTTTTGCCCTGTCAAGGCTGTTGCGCGACTACCACGAACACAAGAGACCGAAGCAGGGGCTGAAGCGAGGAAAGAACATGGGGCGGATCCTGCGCTTCTCCGGCTGCAACGCCCTCATCGGCCTGGGGGCGGGATTGATCATACCCCTGATCCCCACTTGGCTCTGGCTACGGTACTCCATCCCTGACACCTGGAGCGGCCCCCTGCTGGCGGTCTCTGGCATCACCATAGGGATTGCCACCATCGTCTCCACCAGGCTGGGGAAGAGGTTCGGATCGGTGCGTGCCATCGTTCTGTGCCAGGGAACTTCCACCATCTTCATGGTCCTTATCCCCCTCATGCCCGGCGCCGCACTGGCGGCGGTCGTGTTCTTGGTGCGCTCGGTCCTCATGAACATGGCTGGCCCACTGGGCGACTCATACATGATGAGCATCATTTCCAAAGAGGAGCGAGGGCTGGCGAGCGCGGTCAACAACATCGTCTGGCGCCTTCCGAACAGCGTCACCACTTTCTTCGGTGGCGCCTTGCTGGCTGCAGGTATCTACGACCTGCCGTTCTATCTGGCAGCAATGCTCTACATCTTCGCCATCGCGGCGTTCTTCCTCATGTTCAAGGACCTGCGGCCCGAAGGACAGTCAGCTGCCACCACGACGGCGAGAAGGTAGATCGCTCTCTATCACTTCCACCTCAGCTATGTTCTTCGGCGCCACTGCTCATGATCCATTGAGTCGTTGCTTGTCAGTCGCCGTTCGATTCAAGTTGATCGTAGGTCGAGGTATCAGCTGCGGAACTCCTTGATACGGTCCGCCATATCGTTCAGGCGCCTTTGCACCAGGTCGTTGATGGTGCCTTTCTCGAAGCTGCCATCCGGACGACGTTCGCCCGCCCTCACACCGGTCAGGACCTCAATCCCCTCGCTGATGACCTTGATCGGATAGATGTGGAACTTGCCCCGCTTGATGGCGTCCAGTACTTCTTGCTTGAGCATGAGGTTCTGCACGTTGCTTCGCGGTATGAGCACGCCCTGCTTGCCGCTGATGCCGGAGATCTTGCAGGTCTCGAAGAAGCCCTCGATCTTCTCGTTGACGCCGCCTATGGCTTGCACCTCGCCCTTCTGGTTGACGCTGCCCGTGACGGCCAGATACTGCTTGATCGGCTTGTCCGAGAGGGCGGATAGGATGCAGTACAGCTCGGTGGAGGAAGCCGAGTCCCCGTCCACGCCCGAGTACGACTGCTCGAACACCAGCCTGGCGGTGAGGGAGAGCGGCCTCTCGGTGGCGTAGGTGCCATTGAGGTATCCGCCCAGGATGAGCACGCCCTTGTGATGGGTGGGGCCGCTCATTTGCGCCTCGCGCTCGATGTCGATGACCCCCTCCTTCCCCACGCCCACAGAGGCGGTTATCCGCGATGGCCTTCCGAAGGCGTAGTCACCGAGGGAGATAACCGAGAGCCCGTTCACCTGCCCCACTTTCTCGCCTTTGGTCTCCAGGAGCACCATGCCCTTCTGCACCATCTCTTCCATCTTCTTTTGGATCATGTTGGAGCGGTACACCTTTTCCTCGATGGTCCTCACGACGTGCTTGCGCGCTATCTCCGCCGCCTTCTCCTGGCGGGCGTAGAAGTTGGCCTCGCGGACGACGTTCGCTATCTCCGCGAAGTGCGTGCTGAGCTTGTTCTGGTCCTCCACCATGCGGGAGGAGAGCTCCACCACTTCGGACATCGCACCTGCGTCCAAATGCAGCAAGCTCTCCTTGTTGCACAGCGTGCATACGAAGGCCGCGTACTGCTCCACATTGTCCTTGTTGCGCGGCATGGTGGTATCGAAGTCCGCCTTCACCTTGAAGAGTCCGCGGAAGTCCTTGTCCGCCGCGTACAGGACATCGAATGCGTACGGATCGCCGATGATGACGACCTTGGTGTTGAAAGGTATCGGCTCCGGCCGCAGGGAGCGGGTGACCATGTAGCCCATGCGGGCCGCTTGCTCCTCGATCTCCAGCATGTCTGAGGAGAGGGTCTGCTTGAGCGAAGGCCAGGTGAGCGGATCCTGGAACAGGCCTTCCACCGGCACCACCAGATAGCCGCCGTTCGCCTTGTGGGCGGAGCCTGCCCGGATCATGGTGAAGTCCGTGAACAGAGCGCCGAACTTCGCCTCCTTCTCCGTGGCGCCGAACAGACGGAAGTAGGTGGGGTTGAGCTCGATCTCCACCGGAGCACCTTCCAGCTTGGAGTTGTCCACGATCAGGTTCACTTGGTAGTTCTTGGCCGGCGAGTCTATGGATATGGGCAGCCCCATCGGCCCATCCACCTTCCTCGCTCCTTGGATGATGAGGGGCACGTTCTGCAGGACGTCCTCTTGCACGTCCGCCAGGTACTCCAATACCTGTGGCGATTCTTTGAACTGATCCCGCATGGGTGCCAGGCGAGGTTCAATCACGAAAGTGACGATCTCCCGGTTGAGCTTGTTGACCTTCTCCTCTGCTTCGCGGTCCAGGTCCCGCAGCTGTACGAAGGTCTTCTGCACTTCTACCTGCAACTCGTCGCGCTTGGCATCGATTTGCTTGTGCACCCTAGCTGGCATCTGAGCAAGCATGTCCTCGGTGTACTGCTGGCCATCGATGAGAGGCACCAATGCCACGCCCACGGGGGATTGCACCAGCTGAAACTTGGCATCGGCGATCATCTTGGTCATCTTGGCGTTGTATTCCTGCCTCTTCTCGTCGATGGACTTGAGGCTGGAGGTGCGGCGCTGTACGTAGTCGTTGGATTCGAAGGCATCCTGGAGGGCCTTGGCCAGACCGGAAACGAACTTCTCCATCTCCTTCTTGAAGCTCGCTCCCCTCCCCGGAGGAAGCTGGAGGGCCTTCGGCCTGGCCTGGTCCTTGAAATTGTTGACATAGCACCAGTCCGGCGGCGTGGGCGCTTCCTTGGCCAGCTGTTTGATGAAGTTGATGATGGCGGTCTTTCTTCCCGTGCCGGGCATGCCCGCCACGAAAACGTTGAAGCCCTTGTCCTTGATGCGCAGTCCGAACTGCAGCGCCTTGACCGCCCGGTCCTGCCCGATGATCTCCGTCAGCGGCTCCAGCTCGGCCGTCGACTGGCACTTGAAATCGACTTCTGGACTGAAATTGCGGCATTGGCCGTATTTGAGTTCTTTGACCGTTCCTAGACCCCCTTGTAGCGTCCAATTATTGCTCCAGGCGCTACTTAAGCTTGCCAGGTTCTTGCGGCCATCCGATTCTAGATCATCTCTGAGGGTGGGCCTTGACGAACGTGCCGGCGCGCAGCTCGCTGGAAGCAAGTTCCAGCTCCTCAGAAGTGTTCATGACGATGGGGCCGTTCCAGGCAATCGGCTCGTGCAGCGCATGGCCGGAGGCTAAGAGGAAACGAACACCTCCGTCCGCAGCGCTGACATGGACATGGTCCCCTTCTCCAAAGACCACTGCCTGGCCGGTCCTGATGCCCCTTCCCTCGTCCACAGAGAAAATTCCGCTTCCCTCGAACACGTATGCGAAGGCGTTGTGCTCTGGGGCGATGTCGTGGGAGAAGTGTGCATCCTTGGACAATCGGACGTCGAGGCACTCCACTGGCACGACCAGGTCCTGCACCGGTCCCTTCATCCCCTGGAGCTCGCCGGCGATTAGTTTGATCTCCACCCCTTTCTCCGGTTCGAGGAGGGGAATGCTCTCCTTCTTGACATCTCGATAGCGGGGCTGCATCATCTTGTGCTTGCGAGGTAGGTTCACCCAGAGCTGGAATCCCTGCATGAACCCCTCCCATCGGCGGGGCATCTCCTGGTGCATGATGCCGGACCCAGCGGTCATCCATTGCAGATCGCCCGAACCGATCTCGCCGCGATTGCCTAGCGAATCCTGATGCTCCACCTTACCAGAGATGATGTATGTGACCGTCTCCATGCCCCGATGCGGGTGAATCGGGAAGCCTGCCAGGTAGTCATCTGGATTGGAGGAGTGGAAATCGTCCAGCATCAGGAAGGGGTCCATGAGCTTGACCTCTCCATATCCAAAGACCCGGAACAGGTGCACTCCCGCCCCTTCCAAGGTTGGCCTTCCGGTCAGCACTCTCGTGACCGAGCGCGCTTTCATGCATCGAGCTTGTGCGCTCCTCGGCTTCAAGATGTCGCCATCAAGAAATGAGAAATCGGGAAAAGGTCTGCATCAAAGAATCTCCGCTCAGTTGCAGGCGTTCTCCTCAAGCCGCCAATCATGAGATGATATCGCCATCTAGCAGCGTTCCCTAGCCCGAGCTCCTTGAGTCGTCGGGGTGCTGTTGCTCTCCTTCCCCACTCTCCGTTCCTCCTACTCCCGGGGAGTTGAGGAATCGCCAGAGCGTGATCAATACGGTCACCGCTACCAGCAGTTCCGTTAGCGCCATTAGGGGATTGGCGGCGCTCACCATCTCACCCCCTCGTTCGGGTAGCAAGCCGGCTCTTTGTGAAAGGCATCCGCTGCGCCATTTATCGTTCCTCCGTTCCCGCTCAAGAGCGATCGTGCCGAAACACACAGCCTCCAGCTTCTGTCGTCCTCAAGGCGTCGGAGCGTCATTCTCATCTCGCTGTTCTCGTAGATCTGGGCATTGGATATCATGTTCCTCGTTCCCTCCTATTCTGGTCACGTTACTTGGGGGATGCGGGCACTAGTGGTCGCGATGCGGTCACTGCCTTATCCCGGAACGAACGAGCGCGGAGGGGGCTGACGAGCCATCGAACCACTTCGACATGCGCGACACCAATCCTCATTATCTGCCAATGGAATTGCACCCCTACCAAAGGATGAGAACATGAAGCCCGCGTTGCTAGTGGTGGACATCCAGAATGCCTGGTTGGAGATGAGCCCCGAACTGAAGAGGTCCGTGGAGATGCGTGCGGAGGAGATCAACGAAGGCATCCGCATCTTCCGCGAGAAGGGGTTGCCCATCATATTCATCTACCATACCGACAAGGGGAAAGGCCCGGAGCCTGGAACGAGATCGTTCGAATTCGCGGATGGCATCCACGTCCGGGACTCCGACATCAAGGTGACGAAGAACTACCCCAACGCCTTCAACAAAACCAATCTGGCAGATATACTGCTCAAGCAGAAATGCGACACCGTCATCATCGAGGGGTTGAGCGCGACGGGATGCATCCTGGCTACGTACCTCGGCGCGATGGACCACGATCTCTCACCCTATTTGGTCAAGGGCGCCGTTGCCTGCGGCCGCGAGGATCTCTTGCGTTTCGTGGAGGAGATCTGCGACACTCTGAGCCTGAGGGCCACGGACCAGATGCTCTAGGCATGGCGGGCAGTTGCATTAAGCGCCGGGTCCGTTGAACGCAACTGCGCGAAGGGCATAAGCTTGGGGGCGTTTCCAACGCCAGCCATTTCTGGCGACACCGTCGTCCTTGTCGTAGGCAACCTCGACGAGTTCAGCGAAGTGCCAACCAGGCTATGAACGTCCCGCGGCGCCAGATGCGCCTGATCTCATGAAAGCCCGCTTCCCTGAGTTCCGTCTCCCAATCCCGGTCGGCGTGCTCCATCATGATGAAACCGCCACCTCGTTCCAGATGTCTGCGGATCGATCGCAGCACCTCTCCTCTGCGCTCGTCTTGCAGTCTGCTCATCGATTCAATGCCTAAGGTGAGCACGCTCGTCGTTTCAGGGAACCGCTCGTTCAGGTCCATCTGCCCCGCTTCGACGAATCCTAGGTGGACGCACATTTTGTGCCGGTCGATGCACTCCTCCACGCTCTCTTGCGTGTCGTCAAGCGCAATGAACTGGCAATTGCCGCGGGCCCACTGGATCAGCGGCGAGATCCATCTGCCGCCGTCGCAGCGGAGAACGACCACCCGGCCCCCATGCACGAGGAACATCTTGCCCGCCTCAAAGACCGCCTGCTGGAGCGAATAGTACTCCGACGTCCCCGGTTCCAGTGCAGCGCTATGCTGCGTGGCGATGGTGCTCGAATGCGGGACGCTCGTCTGCGAAGACGATAGCTCAAGGTTCGCTCCAGCCATTTTCAACCTCCTTTTTGTGGTTGCACGGTCAGCCGTGCTATGCCACGACATACCACGCAAGTATTAATGCCTTTTCCTTCCGCTCTCCCCAACTGGAGCACAACCGCTCTCCTGGGAGCTATCGGAGCAAAGAGAAAGTGAAGCCTGATAAGCCTGGGCACGAATCAGTTCGATGAGGGGAACATGAGCAAGGTGAAGCTGGGCAAGAAGCTGCCACCGATGGCGATGCCGGTAGTCCTGGTTGGAGCGAACGTGAAAGGCAAGGCGACTTTCTGTATCCTGGCCTGGGTGACGATGATATAGAACGAGCCGCCGCTGATCGGGCTGGTGATAAGCAAGAAGCGGAGGACGAAGGACGGGATGCTGGAGAATGGCACTTTCAGCGTGAACATGCCCAGTGCGAGCATGGCCCAGGCCACCGACTACTGCGGTCCACGGTCCGGAGCGAAGACGTGACTGGTCCAATGAGAATAGATTCTACGATAGTCTAATGCCCCCATTATTTCGAAGAAGTCCTTAGCGGGGTGCTGGAACTCATGCACCTCCACCATAAGCAGAGGACGATATGTCGAGAGTGTCTCTTCCATTCCCCTTATGGCCATATACTCTCCGCCTTCGATGTCCATCTTGATAAAGTCTGGAGCCAAGCACACGTCGTCGAGCCTTATCGTTGGAATATGTACCTCATCGAACGTATGAAGGCCCTCGATTTGGTTCTCCTGGATTCCCACTCGGAAATAATCGTTTTCGATTAGATGGCCGAGGCGAATCTCGGTATGCGAATCCCATATGGCATAGGGTATGACCTGTACGTTGTTCAGCCCGTTCAAACGGATGTTCTCTCCGAGGATGAAGCGATTGACTGGATGCGGCTCGATGGCATAGACCATATCGAAATGGTTAGCGAAGGTGTGTGAATAGAGGCCGAAGGCCGCCCCGATGTCCACAAACACGCCCCCCTTAGGGACGTTCTGGCGTATCCAATTACGTTGCGTTGCCTCAAACAATGGCAAGAAACCGAAGGGGATCGTCAGCCTACCTACGAAAGGGAGGACGTAATCATGTGGCACGTACCATTTCATACCCATTAGATTGACAACCCTGTCCATTGGTACGCCTCGAATGAAATACAGTAGCATCTCGTGAAACTTATTCATATTTCCAGCCTGTATAGATTAGACCTATTTCCATTGTTCTTCAACTTCTATCTTCCTCTTCCGCTGACATCCTTCAATGGCTTGGTTCAGATGTTCCTCTGGACCTTTTTCAGCTCTTTCCCCGTCCCTTTCTTCAATTTTCCCGCGTCCAGGGCCCAGCGGAACCTCTCGACCTCGGAGGGAGCGATGCCTACCTTGTCCCCCGGCCGATACTTCGTTCTCGTGGCCCAGTCGGTGAATCCGGACACCACCCGGTACATGCCCGCCTCGGCCATGACCTCTGAGGGGGGCAAGGACCTCTTCATCTCCGAGTAGGTGCCGTTGAACAGGCGCATTCTGCCATTCCTAAGATCGGCCACTTTATTGCATGCGACATCAAGAAGATATCTGTCGTGCGTGACCAGGACCAGCGTCTCCGGGAACCCTATGAGCGCTCGTTCCACCGCCTCCCTCGAAGGCAGGTCGAGGTAGTTCGTAGGTTCGTCCAGAAAGAGCAGGTTGCTCTTCTCCGAGGTGAGCATGGCCAGCGCCACTTTCGCTCTCTCTCCCCCCGACAGATTGGCGATCGGCGTCTTGACCTGCTGCGGTGTGAAGAGGAACTGCGCCAACATCCCCCTCGCCTTTCTCTTCTCCTCCTCGCTCAGCATCTGCTCCAGCTGCTGCTCCGGCGTCAGGTTCGAATCGAGGCCGTCGTGTCCCTGGGCGAAGTAGCCCCACCGCGCGCCGGGAGCGAGCCAGTATTCGCCCTCAAAGCCCAGCTCGCCTATCAATGCCAGAAGCAGCGTCGTTTTGCCAGATCCGTTAGCACCGAAGATGCCCAGCCGGTCGCCCCGCACGATCTCCAGGTCGATGTTCTCCAGGACCCTCCTCCCTCCTCTTCTGACCGTGAATCCCTTGACCGTGAGGACGTTCTTGCCGGACTTGGCCACGGCCTGGAGTCTGATGTCCAGCTTCTTCTCTTTCCGAGGGGCATCGACCTCCTCCATGCGGTCGACCATCTTCAAGCGGGTCTTGTGCGTCGTAGCATACTTCAGGCGCAGGTGCTGCTCCTCCGCGATCTTGAGATTCCTCTCCCTCTCCGTCTGGTTCTTGTGGTAGGCGATCCTCTGCTTCTCCAGTTCCAGCTCCTTCTTCTTGGCGAACTCCGTGTAGCTGCCCCGGTACTTCGTCAGCGTTCCTGAGTCCAAGTCCCAGATCTCCTTCACCACCCGGTCCAGGAAATAGCGGTCGTGGGAGACCACCAGGACCGCGCCGGGGTAATGGCGCAGGAAGTCCTCGAGCGATTCGGTGGTCTCGATGTCCAGATGACTTGTCGGTTCATCGAGGATCATCATCTCCGCTTCGTCCGCTTGCACCAGGACCCGGGCGAGCATGACCCTGGTCGCCTCGCCCCCACTGAGTTCGTTGATCCTTCTCTCCTGGGGCCGGTCGGTCAGTCCCAAGCGGACCAAGGCTTTCTCTTTCCTCTCTTCCTGGATGTATCCTCTCTTGGAGGTGAGCTCCTCCTGCAGGCGAGCGTACTCGGCGGCCACCTCGTTCAGATCGACCTCCGGATCATCGCCGGCGGAGGACATCAACCGCTCCAGCTCTTCCAGCCGAGCCAATTCAGCCGGGGCGAAGGGGTCCTTGAGAACCTGGTCCAACGTCTCATCGTCCAATCCGTGGAACTGAGGAAGGTATGCTATCTTCGCCGTGCGGACGGTGAGCTCACCGGTGTCCGGCTTGATCTCTCCCGTAAGGATCTTGAGCAGCGTGGTTTTGCCTGTGCCGTTCGGACCCACCAGGCCGATGCGGTCCCCTGCCTCGATCTCCAAGTCCACGTTGCGGAGGACCTCTTTGGCGCCGAAGGCCTTGGTCATGCCTTTCGCGGACAGGAGCACGACAACCCATCATGCGCGCGGATTAAAGCGTTTCCACTGAGCCTTTCACCGCAATGGAACACTAGAAGACAAGGGAATATGGATTCTTCCTCCTGCAAACCAAGCGAAGTAGCTATACGACCAGCTACGAGGAGTGCATGAGAAAATAGAAAAATGAAAAAAAGGATTGGATTTGTGCTTTATGCAGCACTGTCCCTTTAGAAGCGCCTTGCCGGCTTGTGCTTGCTGAAGCAGTCGCGGCAATATACTGGTCGCCCCTCAGTGGGCTTGAAGGGGACTTCGCATTCCTTCTTGCAGTCGGCGCAAACGGCCTTGTGCATTTCCCTGGGTGCCCTGTCGTACATTCTATTGTTCACCTCCGTGTGAATTATTCTAGCTTCTCTGCCTTTCGCTTCTTCCCTTGTGATTCCGTGTGATGCTTCTCAGGAAAACAGTGAACGGACCGATTCTAGTGAGCCACCCGACGGCATCCTAGTATATGAACCTATGCACTCCATGGTCGTAAATGCATCCCCAATGGCGGCTCTCCTCAGGCGTCCAGCAACGCTCTCAGGTTGCGGGGGAACACACTGAGATCGAGCCCGGACCTTCCGAGCTTGGCCTCCATCTCCTTGGCCTTGTCGCCGACGAACTCGCCCTTCAGAAGATATCCCGTCTCCTCTTCTGAGAAATCCTCCCCCTTGACGGTCCAATCCCGAACCTCTTTGTTGTAAGGACAGACATGCTGGCACCGCATGCATCCGACGATGGCGTTGTGCATCGAAGGCTTGATGGACGAGGGGAAAGACCGGTCCGATGGGAACTCGTTCAGGAAGGTCAGGCATCTCTCCGCATGCAAGAGGAAGCGGTCCTCGTCTATTGCCTTGGTCGGGCAGCTCTTCAGGCAGGCGGTGCATTTCGTGCATCGGGGAAGGACCGATCGCATTCCCCAGTCATCCACGCCCAGCTCGAGGTCTGTGAAGAAAGCCGTCAGGCGGTGGAAGCTGCCTTGCTTCCCGACGTAACTGATGTTGTTCCGTCCGTAGGAGGCGAGCCCAGTGCGCACGGCCAAGGTCTTGTACGGGAACAGGGCCAGAACGAATCTTCCTTCTCCGTGCTCGACGGTCCTTTCCAGCGTCTCCTTGGCCTTGGCGATGATGTTCAGGGTGTTCGCGTAGGTGGGAGGGACGATGGTCTTGACCTCTCTCCCGTTCCAGTGGAACCTCACTTCGATCTGAGGCCTTGGCACTGAGAGTATGATGATGTACTTGGCATCAGGCATCTCCTTCGGCGGCTGGTAGCTGTAACCCTTCAGATAGGTCTCGTGCAGCAATGGGTCCAACAGTCCCTGTTCGCGCAGACCTTCCACGTCCCGTTTGATATCTTCCAGTCGGGAGACAGGCACTATCCTGGCCGGGTATCCTCCGTCCGCCAGCACCTTCAGCATCTTCTTGGCCGTCATCTTATTCCCACGAAGAGGATGTCAGGGGAAGGCATCATGCTTCCGCCGTCGTAGGGCGGGAGCCGACCTTTTCTCGATCGTATGCCGCTTCATGATGTCCGGTCATCATGTGGAATCCTGGCGGGACAGGCAGGTCGTTGAGAAGGCCAGAAGGCCGACCTAGAGCGATATTCGCCTTTCTGCCGCCTGCAGAGCACCGTCATCTTCATTAGCGGGGTTGATTCTAATTGCGCTTGGTGGTCGAAACGGTCAAGATGCCTACTCAAGTAAAGGAGACATTGCAGAAGCAGAAGCCCATACCCATCGCCACAGCGTCGAAGGACGGGACCCCGAACGTGGTCTTCATCGGCTCGCTAAAGATCGTGGACGATGAGACGCTGTTGATAACGGACAACTTCTTCTACAAGACGGCCAAGAACCTGGAGGAGAACCCGAAGATCTCCGTCCTGTGCTATGATTCGGAGACAAAGAGATCGTTCCAGATCAAGGGCTCCGTCAAAGTGCATAAGGGGGACAAGGTGCACGAGGACCTGAGGGCCCAGGTGCACGCCGTGAACCCCAAGAATCCCGTGAAAGCGGCCGTCGTGGTGAAGATCGAAGCGGTATACGATGCGCTGTGGGGTCCTACGGCGGGTACCAAAATCGCTTGAGCTCTCGACCTGGCACGTTCAAGCAAGGTCGATCGGCTCCATGAGACGGCTCCTCCGAGCCATCAGCCAACATCCTAAAACCCATCCGCCTCCCTAGTCCATTACCTAGAGTCAGGAAAGCGGAGGGCATGCATGGACTGGATAGATGATTTCGTGGCCGTTGGAGGTTGGATGGATGCCATCTCCGTCCACAGGAGGAAAGAGGAGGGCGTTGAGCTGATCATCGACGCCCGGACGCTGTTCGACCGAGGCCGCGATCTCAAGCACACGCCAAGGATCGAGCAGCTGCTGCGGGCGGGGGACATGCTCGTGGCTCTTTCTGACCTCGACGCCAAAGTCCTCATCCGCTGCCGCAAGGGAAAGGACCGGACCCTCTTCTTGGCCATGATCTACGTGAGCAAGAAGTACGGCCTGAGCTACCGGGACGCCTACGCCCGCGTCAAAGAAAAACGGCCGCGGATCGCTTATTATTGGGATTGGGTGGAGATGCTCGGGTCCGGAAAGAATTGAGCTCCGTCGCTCATACCTCGACGTATTTTAGGGCGTTCACGTCCTTGACGTAACGCATGGTGGGAGTGACCAAGTAGATCGGCCAACGGCCGAAGATGTTCTGCTCCACTATGTCGTAGATGGCTATCGAATAGTATCGCACTTTGATCTCGTCCAGCTCGACGAGGCAGCTATCCAACTCAGGACCGTTCATTCCAGCCAATCGGCGATCCAGTTCCTCCAGGACCTCTTTCCTCAGCCTCTGGCTTCGGATGCGCAGCAGTCCTTTGGCCATCATCCGGCTGGCTATGCCCTGGAAATGTCGCATCACGACCACCTGGACGGCAAGCATGACGATCAATCCTGGAACCCTCACCCATCCGAGCTCGTCGAAATCAGAAAGGATCTTGAACAAGGTGTTTCCCGGGAAGATGATCGCCCCGAAGAAAAGGATCGTGATCAGGCTCACCACCCCGGCGATGATGACCGCGATGAGGGTGAGCGCCCATCGTCCCTCGTTCCGCGCTCTTCCCACTTTGCCTCGGAATGAGCGGGCCACCTTGGTGATGCCCTGGGCTTGAGGTCGGAGGACGATGATGAGCATGTAGTAGCCGAAGATGAGGAGGATCTGGAGCACCATGGCCCCAGCCACGTCGCTGCCGATAGAATGAGTCACGTAGCCGAAGTAGAGGGCGAAGACCAGGCCCAGCCCGAAGATGACCCCGAAGCTGAGTGCCAAGGGCACCATCCCGCTCAGGAAGACGGTCAACCCCATCTCCACCGCCAGCTTCTTGTTCTTGGTTATCAGGTGTTGCCCCAGCTCCTTGGACTGATCGTACAGCCCGGCGACGTCCAGGTGCGCTTTCGCCGTTATCTTCTTCGAGGTGGTGGTGGGTATGAGGAGGATGATGAAATTGTACGAATAGAGGAGGATGCCGATGACCAGCCAGATAAGCAGGATTGGAGGATCGAGGAGAAAGAAGCAGATCATGATGGTCAGGAGGGCGAAGGTGACGATGCTGGCCAGATAAAAGCCTCTCGGAGGCCGGCTCACCTTGGTCAGCATCGCTTCCTCGCGAGCGATGCGTTCCGCCACCTCCTTCCTGAAGGCGAGGGGGTCCTCCGCGCTGGCGCACCCGTCGCCCTCAACCTCCGTTTTAGATTCCACGACGGCAAATGTGAGCACGCTCTCCTTAACATTGTCATTGCTCTGCGGTTTGATTATAAGGAAATAGTGGCGTCGACCTGTCTTTGAGAATGGAAAAGGACATAGGAAAATCGCTAGGTTGTTAGCGACGGGCTTGGAATGGACAGAAGGGAAAAGGTGACATCGGTCATTCGGCTGGTGGGCGGCAAGACACAGAACGCGAAGAGGATCGTGGACGAGGTGGACATTCTGGACAACCTCAATGCCGAGCTGGAGGATTGGTGGGCTCGGTCGGATATGAATGGAGAACCGGCCGGTTTATTACAATCAATACCTGACCAATCCGTGAAGACCTGTATCAATTAGTTGCACCCCAAGACGAGCCATGACCCTTGGAAGCTGGCTGCAAGTCGTCTGGTCTCCGAAGATTCACCTGTAACTCTGAAGGCTTTGTTGCTAAACTAATCGTTCCAAAGGAAACCGTTCCTAGCCAGTAAGAAAAGGTTGAACATCGAGAGCTTCGCCTGGACCTCATTCTTCCTGCCGTTCTCGGAACGGCACCTCAAGCGGTAACCGAAGAGGCGCTGGATCATGCTGAAGACCGTTTCAGCATGATCGGCGCTCTTCTCTGACATCGTCTTCGATGTCGGTCGGAAAACGGTCGAAGAAATGAGGTTCGGGTCAAGCTCGCTCTCTTCAATCTAATTCAACTGGCTATGCGTAAGAAATTCTGGTCATGAGAGTTTTGCAACAGGGCCTCTGAATGTTAATCTATTGGCGACTGCCACGTGGGACCGTTGTTCAATCACCGGCCTAAGCCCAAGGCGAACATTTAAGCCGCCCCCGTGGGAAGACAGATGCGATGAGCAAAACTTCCCCGCCCTCGGTCCAATTGAACAGTCTCCTTCCTCCAGATCCGACCTTCGACCCTCAGTACCGCCGAGCTCCCAGGCGTGCGCTCGATCTGACGGAAAAGGAGATCATCCTAGCCGTGGAGAATGTCCTTCGCTACGTCCCCAGCTCACTGCACCGCACCCTCGCTCCCGAGTTGCTGAATGAGCTGCTTACCTACGGAAGGATCTACGGATACCGCTATCGCCCAGCTGGCGCCATCTTTGGCAGGTCGATTGACGAATACAAAGGCATCCCGGAGGCCAGGGCCATCCAGGTCATGATAGACAACAACCTGGATTTCGAGGTCGCCCTCTATCCCTATGAGCTGGTCACGTACGGCGAAACGGGCCAGGTCTGCCAGAACTGGATGCAGTACCGCCTGATCAAGAAGTATCTGGAGGTCATGAAGGAGGATCAGACGTTGGTCGTCATGTCCGGACATCCTCTAGGGCTCTTCCCCTCGAAGCGGGACGCCCCCCGGGTCATCTCCACCAACGGCCTGATGGTGGGGATGTTCGACAACCCTTTAGAATTCCAGAAAGCTCAAGCGCTCGGCGTCAGCAACTACGGCCAGATGACCGCCGGAGGTTGGATGTACATCGGCCCCCAGGGCATCGTGCACGGCACGTACCTCACTCTTCTGAATGCAGCCCGGAAGTACCTGAGCATCGAGCAGAGCGGCAACCTGGCCGGGATCGTCTACCTGAGCTCCGGGCTTGGGGGCATGAGCGGCGCTCAGGCCAAGGCCATCGAGATCGCCGGCGGCATCGGCATCATTGCGGAAGTGGACCGCTCTCGCATCGAGACCAGGAAAGAGCAAGGATGGCTCGGCCGCGTCTCCGACAATCTGGACGAGGTCTTCTCCTGGGTGGAGGAGCTTCGAGAAGAGAAGAAAGGCATCTCCATCGGCTTCCACGGTAACGTGGTCGATCTGTGGCAATACGTGGCAGATCACCACATCCGCATCGAACTGGCCTCCGATCAGACCTCCTGCCACGCCGTCTACGAGGGCGGATACACCCCCGTAGGCGTGGAATTCGAGGAAGGAAGGCAACTACTCAGAAGCGACCCAAAGAGATTCAGAGAGCTGGTGGATAGCTCTCTCCTCCGCCAATATGAGCTGATAAAGATCATGCGGGAGCAGGGAACGAAGTTCTGGGACTACGGCAACTCGTTCTTGAAGGCCGTTTATGACGCAGGTGCCAGGGACATAGCCATCGACGGCGATCCGAAGAACGGCTTCATCCTTCCCTCCTACGTGGAGGACATCATCGGACCGATCTGCTTCGACTACGGCTACGGCCCGTTCCGCTGGGTGTGCCTGAGCCGAGATCCGGAGGACCTGGACAAGACCGATGTCGCGGCCCGAGACATCGTCCACGAGATCTGGCAAGGAAGGAAGGAAAGGAGAGGGCAGGACTACGACAATTACGTCTGGCTGCGCGACGCCAAATCCAACCAACTGGTGGTCGGCACTCAAGCCAGAATACTCTACGCCGATGCTTTGGCGAGAGTTCGTATCGCAAAGAAGTTCAACGACATGGTCCGCGAGAAGAAGATAGGGCCGGTCATGCTCGGTCGCGATCACCACGACGTCAGCGGCACCGACAGCCCGTTTCGCGAGACCGCGAACATCAAGGATGGCAGCAACATCATGGCGGAGATGAGCCACCAGTCCTGGGCCGGGAACATCGCTCGAGGCATGACCATGACCGTGCTCTCCAATGGGGGTGGGGTCGGCACCGGCAAAGCCATCAACGGCGGCTTCGGCCTCCTGCTCGATGGCAGCGAGAGGGTCGAGGGCATACTATCCTCCGCTCTCGATTGGGACGTGAACTGCGGCATAGCCAGGAGAGCGTGGGCCCGCAACCCCAATGCCATTGATACAGCAAAGGAATGGAACCGCACCCATGAGGGACATATCACGATGCCATTCATTCCGGAGAAGGGATTGGTGGAACGCCTGGTCTCCGATCGGACGAACAAGAAAAGGAAGTAGCTGGCGTCGGGTGAAGTATTATTACCTCCGGCACACAAGTCCTGCTCATCAACTTCGTTCCGGGTGAAGTCCCTTTGACCAGGCAGCAACTATTGGGTCCGTTCTCACAGATGGTCACCATGGACCATCTATCCCCGACCGGTCCGCTCAAGGACGATGGACTGGAGGTCGTCGAAGGCGGTGGGCTGCTGCTAGAGGGCGTTCATATCAAGCAGGTACTGAGCAAAGACCAATTCCAGCAACTGAGGGAGAAGGCAAGGTCTGATTTTCTCCCCATGACCATCTCCCCCGTGCGCGAGAGCACGGTCCTGCTTCCGGGCTTCATCGATTCCCACACTCACATCTGCTATGCCGGTTCGCGGACCGAGGAGTACGCCCGGCGCTTGGCCGGCGAGACCTACCAACAGATTGCTGAAGGTGGAGGCGGCATCCTGAGCACCGTCAAGCATACCCGAGAAGCCTCGGAAGATACGTTGGTTCAGCTGCTGGCCGAAAGGGCGAAGGAGCATCTGTTGAGAGGGGTAACGACCTGCGAGGTCAAGAGCGGATATGGACTCGACGTGAGATCCGAACTAAAGATGCTCCGAGCCATTGGTATGGTGAAGGAGCTGGAGGGGATCTATCCCACCTTGGTGCCTACGTGCCTCGCCGCCCACGTCCTTCCTCCGGAGTTCAGTTCGCACGAAGAGTATCTGGAATATGTTCTGGAGGAGATCCTTCCCCGGGTGAGGGCGGGGGTCCTGACGGAACGGGTGGACATCTTCATCGACGAGGGGGCCTTCGCTCCTGAGATAGGGAGGAAGTTCCTGACCAAGGCCAAGGCCGTGGGATTCAGCCTGGTGGTGCACGCGGACCAGTTCGCGGTCGGCGGTTCTTTGGTGGCGGCCGAGGTGGGAGCGATGAGCGCAGACCATCTGGAGCAGAGCACGGAGCGGGAGATGCGAGCTCTACTCGAGAAAGGTGTGGTGGCGATCGCCCTTCCCGGTTCCTCTCTAGGTCTGGGAGGGCCGTTCGCTCCGGTGCGGAAGATGCTGGATATGGGTTTGAGCGTCGTCATTGCCTCCGATTGGAACCCTGGCTCCGCTCCGATGGGCGACCTACTGACCCAAGCCGCCTTGCTAGGAGCGGACCAGAGGCTGAGCATGGCCGAGACGTTGGCCGGTATCACGTATCGGGCGGCGAGAGCCCTCGGTCTCGAAGACCGAGGAACGATCAAACCGGGATTCGTAGCGGACCTGGTCGGCTTTCCATGCGAGAGCTTCAAGGAGATACTGTATCGCCAGGGCGCTATCCATCCTTCCTTGGTCGTCTGCCGCGGACATCGAGTTATGTAGCTGACCGGTCCATGTTAGGGGAGAGAAGATGGCTCTGGTGGAGTGCGTTCCCAACTTCAGCGAAGGGAGGCGGAAGGAGGTCGTAGACGCCATCCTGAAGGCGATGCGAGAGAGTGGATCGGTCAAGATTCTAGACTCTCGGAGCGATCCTGATCATAATCGGACCGTGGTGACGATGGTCGGAGAGCCGACGGAGGTGTTCGACGCGGCCTTCGCTGGCATAAAGAAAGCGGCCGAGCTCATCGACATGGACCAGCACAAGGGCGAACATCCGAGGATCGGTGCCACGGATGTTGTACCGTTCGTTCCGATCAGCGACATCGATCTGAAGGGATGTATCGAGCTGGCTCGAAGGCTGGCAGAGAAGGTCGGCCGGGAGCTGGGCATCCCGACCTATCTGTACGAGGCGGCGGCCAGCCGGTCGGATCGTGTGGATCTAGCCAACATCCGCAAAGGGCAGTATGAAGGGCTCAAGGAATCCATCCGCTCCGATCCGGACCGCAAGCCGGATTTCGGGCCGTCGGCACTGCCGAAGGCCGGTGCCACCGTCATCGGCGCCAGGGCGTTCCTCATCGCCTACAATATATACTTGGATACGAGCGATGTCGACGTCGCCAAGAGCATAGCCAAGAGCATCCGGCAGAAGGACGGAGGATTCCCCTACGTGAAGGCGATGGGCTTCCGGACCAAGCCCCACGTGCAGGTGTCCATCAATCTGAACGATTTCACGAAGACCCCCATGCAGGCGGTGTTCGAGGCGGTGCGCAAGGAAGCCGAGAGGAAGGGCGTCAGGGTCATCAGGAGCGAAGTGTACGGTGTGGTTCCAGCCGATGCGCTGTTCGATGCGGCCGAGCACTGTCTCCAGCTGACGGACGGATGGGAGCGCAGCCAGATCATCGAAAAGAGATTGGAGGAGTTGGATGCCCAGTCGCCAACGCTCAGATCGATGAGAATGGACAAGTTCCTTCAAACCCTGGCATCCGGGTCTCCGACCCCTGGTGGAGGAAGCGCTGCTTGCTTGTCCGGGGCCATGGGCGCAGCCCTAGGAGCGATGACGAGCAGACTGACCCTCGGGAAGAAGGGATACGAATCGGTCCAGTCGCTCTTCGAAGAGAAGGCGCGCTTGTTCGACGAGCTGCGATCCAAGCTCACCTTGGCGATCGATCTGGATGCTGATGCCTACGAGGACGTCATGAAGGCATTTAAGTTGTCAAAGAAGAACGAGGAGGAAAAGATCTTCCGCACTCAGCGGATCCAAAACGCCTACAAATGCGCCGCAGAGATTCCTCTGTCCACGGTCGAGCTGTGCAGGAAGGTCATCGATGAGCTGCTGGTGATTGCAGGAAAGTGCAACAAGAACGCCGCCACGGATGTCGCCGTGGGATTGCAGGCCGCCTACTCAGGTGTGGTGGGAGCGGCGCTCAACGTGGAGATCAATCTCTCAGCCATCAAGGACGAGGTGTACAAGGTCCGTGTGCGCGATCGGTTGAACGAATTGCAGGCGGGCGTCAAAGAAAGGGTGGAAGCGGGCATCGACGACATCCGACGCGGTATCTGACCTCTATCGATATCGCCCTCTGGTCTGCCAATGGGTTCGTTACCTGGGGCGGCAGGAAACCCACAAGGGCAAGTACTCCGGAAACGCCGGCGCTCCTATTGCTGGCCGCAGGTCCTGGTGCTCAGATGGCTTCAATCGTCGAGGGCGGCTTCTTGGTGACGTTGTAGGTGACGCTCACCACCCCCGGCACCTCCGCGGTGATCCGGTCCGCGAGGTGGGTCAGCGTTTCGAAAGGCAATTTCGTCGGTGTGCCCGTGACCGCGTCCGTGCTATTCCAGCACCGTACCTCTATCTGTTGCCCGAAATCCCGCTTGTTCGCTCGTATCCCAGTGACTTTATCCTGATGTAGTATGGCAAGCCATTGGAACGCCTTGGTGCCCTGGAGCTCCTTCTCGACTATGGCCGTGGCCTTCCTGATCGTCGCCACTCGTTTCGGGGTGACCTCGCCTATGACCCGTGCGGCCAGGGCGGGGCCGGGGAACGGAGGACGGTTGTAGATATCCTCCGGGACTCCCAGAGCTTTTCCCACCCTCCTGACGGAAGTCTTGCGGAGCTGGATGATGGGCTCGAGCACCCGGTAGCCGAACTCCCTCTTGGTGTCGATGCCCAGCTGCTCCAGGATGTTGTGCTGCCTCTTGATGCCCGCCACCGTCTCCTCGACGTCCGTGTAGTTCGTGCCTTGGAGCAGATACTTGGCCTTGCTCTCCCTGACGATGCGGCCGAAGACGGTCTTGTAGAACGTCTGGGTGATGGCCTCCCGCTTCTCCTCAGGATCGGTGAGGCCCTTCAGGGCGCCGAAGAACTCCCTCTTGGCGTCCACGAGCTCGACCTTGACCCCCAGCCCCTTGAACAGCTTGACGACGCGCTCTGGCTCTCCTTCCCGCATGATGCCGTTCTCGACGAAAACGGTCCTCAGCCTGGGACCTAGCGCTCGGTGGCCAAGCATGGTCACGACGGACGAGTCGACGCCGCCCGACAAGGCGTTGATGGCCACCCCCTTTCCCACGGCAACGGATATCTCCTTGACCTGCCGTTTGATGAATGCGTCTGGTCTCAGGTCCTCCAGCTTGATCTCCTTGATGTCCGAAAGTTTCTGCATCATGGCTCCCCCCAAGCACTGCTTTTGCATGGGGATGTGCGGATAAATCGTTTTGCAGGACGTTGTCCGAAAGCCGGATCTCATCTGGCTTAATGCGGTTCGAGAGCACATGGGCGAAATGGAGAATGGATTGGTCGAAGCGGTCGACCACCGTGTCTTCTGATACCAGAGCGATCTGGCTCAAATGCCTCTCGCCATTTCATATCGACTTGAACAAATGCAGTGATCCCAATCCATCGAGAATCCCCTCTCTGACCAACTGAGCATTCTCACCGATCGGCCTAGAAGACAGACACCGAGGCGGCCTCCGTTCGTGGCTAGCTGGATCAGCGGCCTGGGCCTATTGTGTGAGCCTGCTTTGGATATGGTCCGCGAACCCTGTCACCTTATTCTCCCAGCCCTCTTCCAGCGGCCCCTTGAAGTCGAGCACATAGACCTTCAGGTCCGCGATCTTCACCATTCCCTTTTGGTTCAGGATTTCCTCCATGATCGGGAGGGTCCGCTGCCACTTCTCGATCTCCTCGATAGTTGGCATCAGGCCGGTCTTCTTGTTCGGCGTGGCGGCGCCGTGCGTGGCGATGAGGGCGTACTTCGCTCCCTGGGGTGCCTTGACCTTCTTCGTGAAGCGCCTCATACTGCCCACCGGCTTTCCGAGCCTGGTGGGTGAGCTGAACACATATACGTCCGCCGGAGGCATCTCCTTCGGACTGACATCATTGATAGGGTGCAGTCCCACAACATACCCCTTGGAGGTCAGATCCTCCGCGAGCTTCTCAACGACCTTCTTGCCGTTGCCGAACTTTGATTCGAAGTAGATTTCGATCTTCATGTCGTTCGGTACCAGGCAAACGGTTGCTCTCTCAAATATTATTCCCTGGGGCTGGCCTGGTGCCTATTAACAATAGGAAGGGAAGCGAACCGGACCAGCAGGCGTCGTCAGGGAATGGCACGTCCTCTCATATGAAATACCTTGGGGGAGCTTTTGATAGGCTCGGAGGACGCTGGGAGATCGAGAGACGGAGAAATACTACGTATGAATCAAATAAGGCGTCGCCGGCAGGCAGCTCCGCGATGTGTTAAGCAAACACCCGATTTTCGCCCAAAACGCTGGATATTCATAGGGTGAAAAAACGCAACAAATGCACAAAAGCCCGTTATTCATCTTGTTAAGGACATTACTGGATACGGATGAAGTGGGCCCGGCCGGATTTGAACCGACGACCGCCCGGTTATGAGCCGGGCGCTCTGGCCAGACTAAGCTACGGACCCTTATGCAATTCACCGTTAATTCCAGTGCGCATGTCAGCTACCCACGATTAATATCGTGGGCTTGCACTTCCAGTTTTCGTTTGGCGGTTGGTTCCGCGAAGGACGCCCATTTCTGGGAACGGAGCGCATTCGGTCGGCTGACTCCTGCCTGCAAGGCAGGGTGGCATCTGCCA
>JAPKYJ010000026.1 GCA_026394375.1 Methanomassiliicoccales archaeon | reverse complement strand
GAACAGCTTGGTCGTGGAACCGGGCACGAACATCGATTCCTCGTTCTCGGAGTAAAGCGTGCGATTGTTGGCAGGGTCGTACACCACGATGCCGAAGCTGGCGTGAGCGTACAAGGCCTTCTTCTTAATGATTGAGAGCTGAGATGCGAAGTCGTTCGCCGAGGACTGGTTCCCTAAGACCACGACCAAGGCACCGCTCGCAAGGACGATCACCAAGCAAATGAGAACAACGGCCACCTTCCGTCCGCTCTGCATGGACCCCATCACCTCAGCGTCATCCAGGCTATTTGTATCTATCCTTCAGAATGTATTTATTCGGACCCTGCCTCTTAAAGCAGATTGGACGATGCATATATGGCAACCACTTCCTCCATTTCTCGAACGGCCGGGGACGGCAAGCTGGGTGAAGTCGCATAGACCTGGGTCTCGGACTTTGGCACGGAAGGTGACGTGACTTCCGCTCACTCGAACCTGAGGACCTCGGCCGGCGATACTTTGCTTGCTCCTCTGGCCGCCGGATACACGCTCAGGATGGTGGCGCCGAAGGACAGCAGGCCGACGAACAAGATCGGCCACATGTCCAGCACCCAGGTGAAACCGCTGGGCTGCAGGCTGGTCTCCCACAGCTGGTATCCGACCACGATGCCCAGGATCGAACCTATGGTGATCCCCAGCAGGGAGATGAACGCCGATTCGATGGCGAAGTTGGCCACCACCATCTTCTTGCGATAGCCGATGGCGCGCATCATGCCTATCTCGATCCTCCTTTCGTGGATGGAACGGATGGTGATGATGCCCAGACCGGATATCCCGATGATCAACCCCATCCCCAGGAACGCCTCGAACAGGGTGAACATGCTGTTGATGATGCTGGTTATCTGCTTCGCCAGGGCCTGGATGTCGATGGTCTGCAGGCCGTTGGCCAGGAACGCTTTCTCCAAGAGCACGGCCTGCGCTCCAACGTCCAGACCGGGCTGGAACTTGACCAGCAGCAGGGCGTAGCCCACCGCGCCGAATCTCGCTTCCACCGTCTGGTTCCCCATGAAGAAGCCCTGCAATGCGCTCTGGGTCATGATCCCAGCGATGGTGACCTCGTAGGTCGGTCCGTAGGGTCGCTTCAGCTTGACCACCTCGCCCACATGGAGCACTATGCTCTGCGCTCCTGACGGCCCCATGCCGCCCCCGAAGGCGTTGGAGGGTGCCACGCTACCATCCACGATAACTAGCGAGCTGTTCGTCTGCACCGCCTGCCAGACCGCCTTCTCGCTTCCGTACAGACTGGAGTTCCACTGAGCCAGCCGGTAGTTGCTCTGAGAGTAGAGCCGATGATCGAAGCCGATGACCTGATACGGCCTGTCTTTGTAAGTGATCGCCTGCGTGATTGGATCGACGGACGAGGTGTTGAGCAGCCCCAGGGCCGCGGGCAGGGGTATGAGACTGGTCAGGTTGCTTCCTGCCAGCACCGAGCCGGTGGCGTTCAGTTGCTGCCACGGTTCGTCCATGATGGGCGATGTGCCGCTGGTGAAAGAGATGACGTCGAAGCCGCCGGAGGTGTCCTGCACCATCCTGTCGACGTTCACGGATATCATGCCGGAGATGACCGAGAGCGTCGTCACGGTGAAGATCACCAGCCCGAAGATGAAGATGCTTATGGCGGTCCTGAACTTCGCCTTCAGAGGGTAGGATATGGCGGTCTTCAGGACCGCCCGGTACTCCTTCCTGACCCGGAAGAGCTTGGTGAGCACGTAGATGATGGAATCGGAGTTGAACATGATGATGAGCAGCGCCGAGGTCACCAGGAACAGCCCGGCGATGACGAACATCTCTATGTCCGCGGTGTAAGGGAATATCTTGACGCCGTTGGGGAGGGGGAGCCAGACGATCAAGGTGAGCAGACCGGCCAAGCTCCAGGCGATCCGTTCGCTGATGACCCTCCTGAGTATGAACCCCAGAGAGATGGTGATCATCGAGAGGCCAGAGGATGCGTAGGCCAGCTTCTCCAGGCTGATGCCCAGGGATAGGAAAGCGACACCGCCGACCAGCAAGAGCAGTCCGATGCGGAACGCTCGCTTGTCCTCTCGGGGAACGGGCGGCTCGGGGATGCTCCTGATCGCCCGCACGATGTTCAGCATGGATATCCTTCGGGTGGAGAGGTACACCGTGATGATGGTGAGCGAGAACCCGGCCAAGTATCCCAGGACCAAGGAAATAGGGGCGAAGGTGAAGTACTCGACCAGGTTGAAGGAGAAGTCGGCGAACTGGAACATGCCGCTCATGGCCCACACGATGACATAGGCAAGGATGACGCCCAGCACCGAGCCTATGGCGGCGGCCAGGGCGGCGTATATCGTGCCCTCGTAGGTGAAGAGCCGCCTGAGCTGCGCACGCCTCATGCCAATGGCCCGGGCCACGCCCATCTCTCCTTTCCTTTCCTCGCCCAACATGGTGAAGATGTTGACGACCAAGGCGACGCCGGCGATGATGGAGAACGCCCCGAACACGAAGAACAGGCTGGTGAACATGGCCGACATGCTCTTCGCATTCTCGATATCCTTGGCTTTGTCGGAGACGATCTTGAGGTTGGTGCTCTGTTCCAGCGGGGTCAAGATGTCATTGATGCCCTTTCTGACCTGGTCTGCGTAAACCAGGCCGTCGTCCCCCGCTCCCGGCAGCGAGACGAAGATATAGTTGCTCTGCCCGGGATGCTGGGTGAGGACTTGCGCGGTGGAGATGTCCATGAATATAGTATTGGCGGATCCGAAAGCGCCCAACCCCTGATCTTTGATGATCAAGGACACCGTCAGAATGACCGGCATACCTCCTTTGTACAAGGCGACGGAGTCCCCGGCGTGAGCGTCCAGGTCCTTGGCCGCCCTTTGATTCAGGTAGATCTCGGTCAGGCCGGGAGCAACGCTTACCTGGGTGCCGTTCAGAGCGTAGAAGGAACCGAAGTGCTGGACCACGGTGCCGTTCAGACCGAGCACAGTGAAAGAGGGATTGGAGAGCCCGTTGGCCAGGTCCTTGATGGCCGCACTATCTCGGACGAGGGTGTCGGAGGCCTCCACGTGCTGCACCTGGTCGATCTCGGTGGCGACGGGGCCAAGGAACGACTGATTGAAGTAGTGGTAGCCCTCGATCGGCGCACCCACCCCGAAGTCCACCTCGCCCAGGGAGTTGGTGGCCTGCTTCACGATCATGTTGTTCATGGTGTCGCCGACGACCAAGGAGGTGGAGATGATGGCCGTGCCGATCATCAGGCCGCCGATGACCAATGCGGTCGTGCCCTTGCGCCGGAGGATGTTCCGGGTGGCCATGGTGAAGAGGATCTTGTGTCTCCTGGCGTCCCAGAAGACCAAGGCGATGGCGATGGCTATCGAGACCAGGAGGGCGATGAACATGGGCAGGAAGGAGAAAGCGAGCAGGATGCCGACCACGGCGATTGCCAGTGTAGCCAGCGGGACGAGCTTGACCAAGGGTTCACCCTAGCCTACGGATCTCACTGGCCACTTGCTGGACGCTGCCGTTCTCATTCACGATCAGGCCGTCGCGCATGTACACGATGCGGTCGCAGGCCGCTCCGACCTCGGGGTCGTGGGTCACGATGACGAACGTCTCCCCGTTCTCCTTGTTGAGCTTGCGCATCAGGGCGACGACCTCGTCGGCCGTCTTCTTGTCCAGGTTGCCTGTCGGCTCGTCGGCCCAAATGAGCGCCGGCTTGTTGACCAATGCCCGGGCGATGGTCACCCTTTGCCTTTCTCCTCCAGAAAGAGAAGCGGGGCGCATCTTGGCGCGATCCTTCAAGCCGACCTCGGTCAGCAGGTCCAGGGCGGTATTCCTGGCATCTTTGCTATTCTCATCCGTGAGGAGCAGCGGCAGCTCCACGTTCTCTTCGGCCGTGAGCACGGGAAGAAGATTGAAGAATTGAAAGACGAAGCCCATACGCTTCGCTCGGAAGATGGTCTTGGCGTCATCATTCATGGCCGTGATCTCCTTACCTTCGACGAACACCTGGCCAGAGGTGACGTCGTCGATGCCGGAAAGGCAGTTCAGGAGCGTGGTCTTGCCACAGCCTGATGGCCCCATGACCGCCACCATCTCGCCCTGGTCGATGGACAATGAGACGTTCTTGAGCGCCTCCACTCGGACCGGGCCGGTGACGTAGACCTTGTTGACGGATCTGGTTTCGATGATAGGCATGGCGAACACCTGATTATCGCGCTTGAGGCGCATCAATGGGGCGCTATATTAAGTCTGGCGACCTAACGCCGGAGCACTGAGGAAGCAGCAAGCGACCTGGCTCTCAAGGAGCGCGACATGCCAAAACATGCCACGTTGCCTGGATCAAACCGGGGCTGGGGCTCGCTGGAGATGAGGGGACAGGAGAACAATCGAAGAAGAACGCCGCAGTTATGATATGATGCGGTCGGTCATTATGGGATCAGGATGACAGGCATGAAGAAGATCGGCTGGTTCACCACCGCAAGAGGCTCCGGTTCGTACAATCTCTTCAACACCATGATTGAGAGCGTAAAGAAAGGTGAGATCAAAGCCAAGCTGTCCTTCGTCTTCATCAACCGGGACGTGAAGGGAAATCAATATCGCATGAAGATAATAGAAATGGCCAAGGAGGGAGGCATCCCTGTCATCATCCTTCCTTCGGACACGTTCAGGCTGGAGCTGAAGGAGGAAGATATCGGGGCGTGGCGCGATGCCTACGGGAAAGAGCTGCGGCAGCGCATCTCGAAATACGAAATGGATTTCGGGGTCTTGGCGGGCTGGATGCTGATCATCGATCCTGAGACGTGCAGAAGATACACAATCATCAACCTGCATCCCGCGCTCCCGGATACCTATAAGGGCACCTGGGAGGAGATCGTGGGACAGGTGGTGGAGAATGAGGATGAGCGCTACGGAGCGACGGTGCATCTGTGCACGGCCGAACTGGATAGGGGAGAGCCGTTGGCGTACGATTCCTTTGAAACGAAGAAGCTGCGCTCGAGCTACTCGTCCAAGGAAGAGCTGGTGAAGGCGATAAGGGCGGAGGAGCTGAAGAGGGAGGCGCACCTGCTCATGGAGAGCATAAGGACGATCGTGGACGGGGATGTGGTTCTAAAGGAAGGAAAGGTCTTCGATCGACTGGGGCAAAGGGTGAAAGGCCATCCGTGCCTGGCAGAGAGGATCGACAGACGGCTAGGGAAGAGCTAAGAACGATCTTTGGACCCATTCCTGGCGCACACCGCTCAGCGCACTCGGAGAATGAGATGTTCATCTCCCCGTTCATTCATGATATTCGGCCATGTAGATTAATTAATACTTCATAAGAATGTGTCCAGCAAGGGTGTGGCATTTGTCCACCAAAGCCGGGAAATGGAGCAGGGCGCAGGTGTTCATGTTGGTCTCGATCGCCCTGGCCACGTTCATGTCCTCGCTGGACGCGAGCATCGTGAGCATCGCCGTGCCCACCATCACCAAGGAATTCCACACCACCACCAGCGTGGTCTCCTGGATCATCATCATCTACGGCCTGCTTCTCAGCAGCCTCCTGCTGATGTTCGGGAAACTAGCTGATACGATAGGATTCAAGCGCATCTTCCTGATTGGCTTGTTGGTATTCACCGCCGGTTCCATCCTGAGCGGCCTGGCCACCGATATCGGGATGTTGATCGCCTTCCGCGGGCTGCAGGGGGTCGGGGGCTCCATTATGGCCGCACTGACATTGGCCATGGTCTCGCACTATCTCCCCCTGGAAAGCAAGGGAAAGGGTCTGGGCCTGGTCTCCACCTTCATGGCGCTGGGTATCGCGCTCGGGCCGGTCATCGGCGGCTTGCTCACCCAGTTCCTCTCCTGGAGATGGATCTTCTTCGTCAACGTGCCCATCTGCATCATCGCCATCATCATGGGGCTGAAGTTCATTCCCGCCGATTCGGCGGCCGACAAGAAGCACAGTGGAGGCTTCGACATGCCCGGGGCGGGGCTGTTCTTCGCCACGGTGTTCTGTTTCCTCCTCGCCTTGAACAACGGCTCCGAGCTGGGTTGGACGTCCATGCCCATCATCGTCCTCTTCGTCCTTTCCGTGCTCTTCCTAATCAGCTTCTTCGCCAACGAACGGAGAAGGAAGGCGCCCATGCTCAGCCGGGGCGTGGTCAAGAACAAGTCCATCATCTATGAGAACTTGGCCGGGTTCGCCCTCATGGGGGCCATCGGCGGGGCTTTCCTGCTGATGCCGTTCTACTTCGAGCTGGTGAGGGGGCAGAGCACCAGCGACACCGGCTTCCTGCTGCTGAGCGCCTCCGTGGCGGTCATGATATTCGGTATGCTGGCCGGGAAGATGTCCGACCGGCTGAGCGCTCGCCGGCTGTGCATCTACGGCGGCCTCATCTCCGTCCTGGCGTTCGTGCTGCTGTCCTCCATCGACGCATCTACCGCGATCCCGCTGGTGCTCCTGTTCCTGTTCATCATGGGCATGGGCTTCGGTACCTACCTGTCCCCAGCCAGCAATCTGATCCTGCGCCATACTCCCAAGGAGGACGAGGGCGTGTCCACTGGCCTCATCAACACTATGAGGAACCTTGGATACATCGTGGGGCTGACCATCATGGAATCCGTCTTCCAGCTGTCGGTCCCGAGTCTGAACGTCAGCTCGACGTCCGACCTTATGTCTGGGTTCCAATCGGCATTCACGGTGGGCATCGCATTGTGCTTGACGTGCGTGGTACTGGCCTTCTTGGCGAAGGATGCTCCCAGGAGTGCGAGGGCCGACCCGGGCTGATGGGCGTGCTGGGGAGGGCGCTTGCTGTCACTGAGTTTCATGAGGATGAAGAAGACCCGAATGCGACCAGTTCTTCAGAGACGGCTGTGTTCCCACATCGGGACCTAAGGCTTAGGGAGGGCCTTCCGTCCTTCAAATCGTCCTACGGCAGGACGAAAATTTATATATTGCGTCCTACAATAGGACGATTCAATGGAAATAGCCCCTATCCTTGATGAATGGAACGAATATGCGGCGAAGAAAGTGCTTATCCCTCGAGACCTACCACTGGATATGGTAATAGGGTCATCGAAGAACAAGATCGTCACCCTCACCGGGGTCAGAAGGTCAGGCAAGTCGAGCCTGCTGATGCTCATCCTGCAGCGACTGATCTCCAAGGGCGAGAGCGCCACCTTCGTGAACGCCGAGGACAGTCGGTTGAAGAACGAGCCGAATCTCCTGGACCAGGTAATCAAGCGCTTCGGGGACGAAGGATACCTTCTGATAGACGAAATCACCGCGGCGAAGGATTGGGATGGCTGGTTGGCACGAATGCACGAGCTTGCCAAAGATCATCTGCACATCATCGTGACGTCATCGAGAAGCAACATCCGCACGCCCAGCCGTCCGCTTCGCGGCCGCTCCGTATACTTCGATGTCCTCCCCCTCTCCTACCGGGAGAGGCTCCGGTTCACGGGAGTGAAGGTCGAAAGGACGACGGCAGGAACAGGAAAGCTGGAAAGGGCGCTCGAGGACCACCTGCGATACGGCAGCTTTCCAGAAGTGGTGTTGCAGAAGACTGAGCTGGAGAGAGTGCGCATCCTGTCCGAATACCAGCGCGAGATACTCGCTTTGGATGTGGCCGGCGCTACCGGCACCGATCCAGCATTGGTAGACCTCTTTGGGAAATACCTCCTGCAAAGCCCCTACTTCTCCGCCACCGCCTGCCTGAACTTCCTTAAGAGCGTGGGGTTCAAGATCGGCAAGGACAAGATACTAGAGCTGGAGAAGGCCGCGGGAGACAGCATGCTCTTCCATTTCCTGCAGATACACTCCATGAGCGTGAAGGACAGGACGCAGTATCCAAGGAAGGTATATGCAGGCGATGTTGGACTGCACTACGCCATCCTAGGGACCGGCGATATGGGGAGGAGTATGGAGAACCTGGTCTGCTTGGAGCTGATGCGCAAGATGCTGCCGGGCGAGCAATTGCGATATTGGAAGGATCGTTCCGGAGCGGAAGTGGATTTCGTGGTGCTGCGTGGACTGGAAGCGGTGAAGGCGGTCCAGGTGTGCTATGACCTGGCGAACGAGCGCACTCTGAGGCGCGAGCTGACAGGATTGAGCAAGTGCTCCGCCGAGCTGAAGGCCAAGTACCGTCTGCTCATCAACATGGACCGCGATGAGGTCGTGGAGCACGAGGGCGTTGAGATCAAGATGTTGCCACTCTTAGATTGGCTGATGCTTTCATCTGCTACGAGCGCAACTCCCTCAGGCGGACCTTGATGAGGGACCCGGGCAGATGGTTATGAGGATGCTCCTGTGGGATTTATTGGCAATCCGACTCAGGAGATCTTTCAGGCCACCATGTCCTTGGACTTCGCTCATGATCGAGGAGGGGCTCCGTTCGATCGGTTGCATGGAACGCATCGTGTCCCGAAAGATCGAGGATCAGTGATTCACCTCTCAGCTGTGGTCTTTAATACCTGGATGATTGTAAACACCCCAGAAAATGGCAGGGCGATGGGGGCATGGAGTTCACCAACGTCTACGGGGACGCGAAGCGCGCCGAATCCTATGCCAAGCTGGAATTCCCAGGCACCTACCATCTGGCCTTTAGAGACCTGCCAGAGATCATCGCGGAGCACGTGCGAAGAGGAAGGGCACTGGACTTCGGATGCGGAGCCGGCCGTTCTACCAGATTCTTGCGTCGTCTAGGATTCGAGGCAATCGTCGTCGACGTCTCCTCCGACGTGATCCGCAAGGCAATGCTGATTGATCCCGCCGAGGAATGCATCTCGACCTATCCAGACATTTATTCTTGACGCTCCATCAAAACCAAAAATGCACTCTTTGACTTTCGAACGGCGAAACCCCTTCTTATTTCTTGACTTCATCGCTTCCGAGTAACTGGATCTTAAGATATCCGTGGCCCCTGGCTCTTGTTAGACCCACGTAGAGAAGTCAATATCGCTTAGAGGGGGACCTAGACTTGTTGGTCCTTGACTTCAAGAGCATGTATCCGACGAAGTATGCTGGGAATCATCTTGATGTGCATCGCTGGCACGCTGGGCCTCTTGTCTCTGACCTTGGGCTTGACGCCCGATAGCGCATTCGCCTTCTACCTCCTGATCATCGCCTCCGTGATCCTAGGGACCATCAAATTGGCGAACTACATTTGGGGGATGGATAAATACTCGGAGGCAATGAGGAGAGCATTGCTCTGGTCCATCCCAAGGATGGGGCCGGGCCGGCCAACTGCCCTGATGCCTGCTTCTAAGCAAGCCATAAATGGCTTTGACGCTAAACCCCAGTAATCCTTCCTATGGGTAATAGAAATGAAACGACTGGCTAACCATGATATCCGATGGAATAAGTAGTTCAGCGTTAGAGCCAATATCTCTGAAACCAGAACACCGACCCAAGGGTCAGAAAAACTGGGGCTTTTTTCCCGCATCCCTCGTTGAGTGCTCCGGGATCGCCTTCCGGTTGAAGGACTTCCGGAGCGCCTTCGCATCTTTGACCGTGAAGAAGACCCCTCTTCGATGCCAAACGAACCGAAACGGCTTGGGTATTCATCGCTGGACATTACGCAACGCTCTACGCCGACATAGAAGCGTTCGACGCCGGAAGGAGACTATGCGCCGCATGGTCGAAGCCAGCCATGAACATGACACAAAGTGTAGAAAACGTTTTGATAAAGCAGAATGATTATTTGTCTGGATATAGTTGATAGTGCTCCCGCCGGGATTTGAACCCGAGTCGTTGACTCGAAAGGCCAACATGATTGACCGGACTACACTACGGGAGCTTGGGTTTGCCTCATTATATGGACGCGCTACTTAAACCTTGGCGGCCATCGAGTTCGCCAACCGCCATCCAGTCGAGGCCCTCACTATCCACAACGCACAATGAGCGCCGCTCTTCTCGCCCTCCCCTCCCACCCCTTCCAGCGTATCCTTTTATATACGCACTCCTTATGTGCCAAATACCTCACGGAGGCACAGTTTGAGTCCAGATAATAAATACAAGAAACCACAGGACGCGGCCGCGGTCCAGGAGGAGATCCTCCGCACCCCCTACCCGAACAAGAAGGAGGGGGAGATGTTCGGCATCGCCGATCAGCTCCTTGGCGCCTCGAGGATCAAGGTCATGTGCGCCGACGGCAAGTCGCGCATGGGCCGCATCCCGGGCAAGATCCGCAAGCGCATGTGGATCCGAGAGGGCGACCTGGTCATCGTCAAGCCCTGGGACTTCCAGGACGAGAAGGCCGACATCCGCTACCGCTACACGAAGACGCAGGCTTCTTACCTTAGTCGGAAGAAGGCGCTGCCGAAGAGCTTGGACGTCTTCTAGGAAGGAAGGAGGCAAGATGCCTCGCCAAGACGACGCTTATAGAACGCTCGAGCACACGGTGCAGCGCATCAAGTCGAAGGAGTACGGCGCGGTCGATGCGGAGGACCGCAAGACTTTGGACGAGGTCTTCGACAAACCTGCCCTGATGAGCATATACAAGCTGATGAAGGAGGGCTACATAGAATCGGTCGATTTTCCCATCTCCACTGGCAAGGAGGCGAACGTCTTCCGAATAACCTCGCCGGAAGGCAAGCGCTTCGCCCTGAAGATCTACCGCACCTCCAACTTGACGTTCAAGCGCATCGCCCGCTATATCGAGGGGGACCAGAGGTTCATCGGACTGCGAGGATCAAGGCGCAAGATCATCATGGCCTGGGCGACGAAGGAGTATCGCAACCTGCTTCGCCTTCAGGAGGCCAAGGTCCGCGTGCCAGCGGCGATCAGATTCCACAACAACCTCCTGCTCATGGAATACCTCGGCACGGAGGACATGCCCGCCCCCATGCTCCGCAACGTCATCCTGGAAGAGCCGACGAAGACCTACAAGCTCATCCTCAAGTACATGCGCCTCGCCTATCAGAAGGCGAAGCTCGTGCACGGGGACCTGAGCGAATACAACATCCTCTGGATGGACGGCCCGGTGATAATCGACTGCGGCCAAGCGATGACGCTCGACCATCCCAACGCCATTGAGTTCCTGAGAAGGGATATAAGCAACGTCAACCGCTACTTCCGCTCTCTGGACGTGGACGTGCTGGACGATGAGACTACTCTCAAGCAGATAACGAAGGGAAAGAAATGAAAGCGGTACGCATCCCCAAGGAAAGGATCGGAGCATTGATAGGCGCTGAGGGCGAGACCAAGGCGTTCATCGAATCCCGCTTGGGCCTGAAGCTCATCATCGATGCCGAAGGAGAGGTCTCGGTCGTGGAAGAGAATCCGGACGATCCGGTCGCGGGCATGAAGGCCTTGGACATCGTCAAGGCCATAGGCCGGGGCTTCAGCCCTCAGAACGCCTACCGCCTCCTGGACGACATGGAGTACCTGGAGCTCATCGACATGAAGGATTACGTGGGCGGCAAGGCCGAGCACCTGGTCAGGCTGAGGGCCAGGGTCATAGGCTCCAACGGCAAGACCAGGCGCCTCATCGAAGAGCTGACCGGAGCTACGGTCTCGGTCTACGGCAGCACCATCGGCATGATCGGACAGCCGGAGCAGGTGGATGTCGCCAGGAGAGCGGTGGACATGATTCTGCGGGGCAGCGAGCACGCCACCGTGTACCGCTTCCTGGAGCGCAGTCGAGGGAAGCTGAGGATCGTAGAGATGGGATTCGAGCCTTAGCCGCGGGCATGGTACTGGTCATAGAGGCGAAGCGCCCTCTTGCTCGACAGCCAATCCCCTTTCCTCTTGACCGCCGGAAGATAGCCCTGGCCGGCGCGCAGCGAAAGATACTTCGCCGAGCGGTCCGCGCCCTTCTCCAGCTCTCTCAGAGGTACGAGCGCATCCTCGGCGGTACCCACTTGGTCCAGCAATGCTAGCAAGGAAGAGGCCATCAGCACCCTGAGCAACGCCTCCAGTTCCCTCGGATCGCCGTCGTCGGCCTTCTCCAGCGCGTCAAGGTATCGCTTCCGTTCGATAGGCGTGACGCTCACCGGCGGCCAGTTGTGCTTGAGGAAGTGGAGGTTCAGAAGCAGCCTCCCCACCCTTCCATTCCCGTCGCTGAAGGCATGTATCCTCTCGAACTCGGAGTGCATCTGAGCCGCCAATGCGAAAACGTTCGTGCCATCGCGGTCCTTCTGGTCGTAAGCCCTCTCCCACTTCTCCATCTCCACCACCACCTTCTCCAGGCGGGGCGGGGTGTGCTTGCTGCCAGCAATCCGCACATTGACCCTTCTCCACTGACCGGCATCGACCTTGATCCCTCTGAACACCTGCTCGTGCAACTCTTTCACTGTGACGAGCGTGATCGGAGCGTCCAGCCGAAGCAGGAGCCCGCGAAACGCCGCCTCGTGCTGCACCGTCTCGATGACGTCTCGGATAGGCCGTCCGGGGACACTCCGCTGCGCCTCCAGCACGACGCGCACCTCCTCTAGGCTGAGGGTGTTCCCTTCGATGGAGTTGGTGCCCCAGGTGTTCAGGATCGCCACCTGTTTCCAGACGGACTCGGGAAGGCTCCTTAGGTTCGCGCGATCCAGAAGCGTGCTCCGGAGTTCGTCTAGTATGTCATTAAGCATCATCATCGTGTTAAGCATATTCAGTATTTAAATCAATATGTTATTAAGTGAGACTTCACCGTCTTGGTGCACATCGGGGACCACCGGACGGTCTGGAGATCGGCCACTAGTACAGGCGCAAGAAGGCAAGAGGTTTTAAAGCGGCCCGCTTTCACGCACCCTGAAATGAACGAGTTACTAGAGCGGGCGGAGAAGGCGCTGCAACGCGACCTGTGCGATCACTGCCTAGGGCGCATCTTCGCGCACGTGGACACCGGCCTCTCCAATGAAGAAAGAGGCAAGTCCCTGCGCATGGCATTGGACTTCCAACGCGCCTTGGAGGAAAAGGAGCCGCTCGTCCCTCATCAGAAATGCTTCGTCTGCGAGGAGCTCTTCGACATGGTGCCTCGCTTCGCGGAGGCGGTGGAGGAGAAGCTCTCCTCCATCGAGTATCACAATTTCCTGGTCGGGACGCGGGTCGACCCCCTGGTCACCGAGAGAGAGGAAAGGGTCTGGTCGGACGTCGGCCAGGAGAAAGCGGAGACCATAAAAGCCGAGCTCAACCAGGAGATCGGCAAGCTGGTGGAGGAGAGGACCGGCAAGAAGGTGGAGTTCGCCGCCCCGGAGGTTGTGGCGCTGGTGGACACCCGTTTCAGCCACGTGTCTCTGGACGTCGCCCCGTTGTTCGTCTACGGCCGCTACAAGAAGCTATCAAGAGAGATACCGCAGACGCGCTGGCCTTGCAACATGTGCCGCGGCAAGGGATGCCAGAAGTGCGGCGGCACCGGCAAGATGTACCAGACCAGCGTGCAAGAGATCATCGGCGCACCTCTGCTCCGCGCTGCGCAAGGAGAAGATCACTTCTTCCACGGCATGGGACGGGAGGACATCGATGCCCGCATGCTCGGAAATGGCAGACCGTTCGTGCTCGAGGTGCGTCACCCTAAGAAACGCGATCTGGACCTTACCGCCCTGCTCAAGGAGGTCAACGATAGCTCCCCGGACATGGTCGAGGTCGTGGGACCATTGCGATATTCCACCCGCGAAGAGGTACGCCAGATCAAGGCCGCATCCCCTGAGAAAGTGTATAGGGTCCACGTCCAATTGAAGGACAAAGTTAATAAGCGAACATTGAATGAGGTTCTCTCGTCGCTGAAGCGAATACGCATCACCCAGCAGACGCCAACCCGTGTCGCTCACAGGCGCGCGGATTTGGCCCGGGAGCGGGAGATCGTGGACCTCGTGGTCGAGGAGTTCGATGACGAGGACCTGGTGCTTCGCCTACGCACGGAATCCGGCACCTATGTGAAGGAGTTCGTGCACGGGGACCAGGGACGCACGAGACCGTCGCTCTCCGAGCTCCTTGGCGTGGCCTGCGAAGTAAAGGCGCTGGACGTGATAGAGGTCGCCGACCAAGCGAGGGATCAACATGGTAAGATCATCACACGGCCCGAGGAAGAAGTCGAGGCAGATACTCAGCAGGCGCCCAAGAGATAGAGGGCTATCACCTATCACCCACGAGTTCCAGGTTTTCGAAGTGGGAGAGAAGGCCAATATCATTCTCGATCCGAGCATCCACCACGGCATGCCCTCCATCCGCTTCCACGGAAAGACCGGAACGGTCATGGGCAAACAGGGTCGGGCGTGCGTGCTGGCGGTGAAGGACGGCAACAAGATCAAGACCGTTCTAGCGACCCCCGAGCACCTGCGCAAGGCCAAACCGTGAGGCGGCGAACATGAGCAACGAGCGTCCGGTCACCCTGGCCGAGGTCAAGGAGATCCTCGAAGAGGAGCAGAAGGTCCGCACCGAGCTCGGGCCAGAGCAGAAGGTCTCCCTGGACCATGCCACCCGACTGATCAAGCTGAGCGCCGATGACGCGCGCAAGCTGTTCAAGGAGCTCAGGTCCTTGGAGTTCGTCTCCGAGAACGTGGCGGTGAAGATCGTGGACACCCTGCCCGCCTACCCCGAGGACGTGCGTGCCCTTTTTGCCAAGGAAAGGCTTATACTCGACAAGAAACAAATAGACCAGCTGCTAGGAGCGGTCAAGAAGTACGTCTGAGCACGAGGGGAGAGCATGGAGGACTACGCGCATATCCTTGACTATCTACCGCAAGGACTTCCTGCGGAGAGAGGTTTCAAGCACGAGCCGCTAGCCTATGCTCTGGGCGAGATCGAGTTCAAGCTGTTCGAGCTGGTCCCCAAGCCGAACGTGCAGATCACCATCGGCGAAAGGGTCTACATCGGCAAGGAGGCGGAGCAGCGCGACAAGATCGCGCACGTCAAGCGCCGGGTGGGATACGAGGAGCTGACGGCAGCGGCTCACGCAGAGCTTCCCTTCGTCATAACGGACGTGGCCAAGCAGAACGAGGCCCGCTTCGTGCAGTTCTTCAACGAAGCGCAAGCGATCACGACCAGATTCCACATGCTGGAGCTTCTCCCAGGGCTGGGAAAGAAGACCATGTGGGCCATCGTCGAGGAGAAGAAGAAAGGTCCGTTCAAGAGCTTCGAGGACATCGCCAAGCGCGTGACGTCGTTCAAGCACCCGGAGAAGGTCATCGCCAAGCGCATCGAGATGGAGCTCTCGGACCCGACGCAGAAATATCACATCTTCGTAGCTCGCTGAACATGAACCCCTCGGAGATCAAGGCGCTCCTGGAGCGCTACGGCATCCATTCGACCAAGGCCCGAGGACAGAACTTCCTTGTTGACGATAGAGTCGCGGACAGAGAGATCGAGCACCTTCGGGCCGGTCCGGAGCATGAGGTGCTGGAGATCGGGCCGGGGCTGGGAGCGCTCACCGAGCGATTGGTTGGCAAAGTCGGCAAGCTCACCTGCATTGAACTTGATGAGCGAATGTGCCAGTATCTGCGAGAGAGATTCGATGAGCGCATCGAGCTGGTGCAGGCGGACGCTCTGGAGGTCGATCTACCTCATTTCCAGCGGTTCATCTCAAACCTGCCTTACAGCATCTCCTCCCCCCTGCTGTTCAAGCTCCTCGACTATGAGTTCGAGAGAGGAGTGGTCATGGTGCAGAAGGAGTTCGCGGACCGGATGGTGGCGGAGGCGGGCTCGGACGACTACTCCCGGCTGAGCGTGAACACTTACTACCGAGCCAAGTGCGAGGTGCTGGAAATCGTCCCCCGTTCCAGATTCTGGCCTCAGCCTGAAGTTGACTCATCCATGGTGCTCATCGAGCCTAGACCAGCACCGTTCAAGGTGCAGAGCGAGCGCTTCTTCGTTCACTTGGTGGACGTGCTGTTCCAGCACCGGCGCAAGAAGATCGGCACCGTCCTCAAGATGACCGGCCAGGCGCCTAGGGACTCCATTCCCTCTCTACCATACGTCGAGCGGAGGGTCGAGGAACTTACCGCAGAGCAGATAGGCGAGCTCGCGGACGCCGTCATCGATGAACAGAGGGCGAGAAGCAAGCTCTAAGACCCTCCCGCCACATTCTTTTGTCATCGGTTCGGGGTGGTAGAATGGCGTTGTCGATCGCTCAGCTGGGTGAAGGGCTGGTCAAGGCCGGACGATTGGAGACCAAGCCGGTGTGCGTGCACGGGACGAAGGAAGTGGAAGAAGGTTGGGTTCGGACCTCCACCATCGACCGCTGCCTGGCCAAGGTGCTGCTGCATCTGGCCTTGGAGGAACGTCCGCCCGCCTACCTAGGGAAGGATTCGACCGAGGGCTGCTGTGGCGGAGGCATCGCCTACATGGGGTTCTCGGAGTTCCCCCAGCGGGTCCGCTACTTCGTTTCCACTGGATCCCCGGACGGCAAAGGTGGTGCAGAGTTCCTGAAGCGGACGCCTGAGCATGTCGATGCGATGTTGCGGTCCGCGGGCAAGATCACGCCCCTGGCCAAGCACATCGTCTTCCGCCGCTGCCAGGACATGGAGGATAGTGATCCGGGTGTCCGGGCGATCATCTGCTTCGGCACGGCGGAGCAGATACGCAATCTGTGCGCTCTGAACTCCTTCGGAAGCTCGGACATCTTCGGCGCGGCCATCATACCCAGCGGCTCGGCCTGCGCTTCCCTGGTGACGTATCCCACCGGCATGTCCTCCAATGCCCCGAAGGAAAGCGTGTTCGTGGGACCAGTGGACCCCACGGGCAATTCCTGGTTCCCCGAGTGCTACCTGGGCATGGCCATGCCTATCGACGTGGCCAGAAGGATGGTGGATGACATCGATGTCTCGTTCGTCGTCAAGAGGCCCAAGGTGGCGTATCCGCAGAAGCGGGAAAAGTTCTGAAGATGAGCCGGTCTAGGCACATCCAGTGCGCTTGGCGCCTCCTCTCCCATCATCCCACGTGGTAGTAGAAGCACGACCCGAAGATCAGGAGTTCGGGCCGGACCACCTCAGCTTCAAGCAATCATTTTTCTACGCGTCGGGGATTATGTGCAGGGGAGAGAGCAAATGCTAATCGGCATCGTAGGGAAACCTAACGTGGGCAAGTCGACCTTCTTCTCGGCGGCGACGCTGGCGCCAGCGGAGATCGCTGACTACCCGTTCACCACCATCAAGCCGAACAAAGGGGTGGCATTTCTGCGCACGCGTTGCCCTCATCTGGACCTGGGGGTGCAGTGCAATCCTCGCAACTCGGCCTGCGAGAACGGTACCAGGCTTGTGCCGGTGGAGATGCTGGATGTCGCCGGACTGGTCCCGGACGCCTGGCAAGGCAAAGGATTGGGAAATCAGTTCCTGGACGATCTGCGACAGGCGGACGCCCTCATCCACGTGGTGGACGCGAGCGGCGCCACCGACTCCGAAGGCAATCCCGTGCCCGCTGGATCGCATGATCCGATGATCGACGTGCAGTTCCTGGAGAAGGAGGTCGACCACTGGATCAAGGGCATCCTGGACAAGGGCTGGGAGAAGTCCGCCCGCCAGGCGCACCTGGAAGGGGAGAAGATCGCGGAGCTCATCTACGACCGGCTGACGGGCCTGGGAGTCAGCATGGGCCACATCCATACTGCGCTACGAGATGCCGCGTTGCCAGAATCGGTCGTCGCCTGGAAGGACGAGGACCTGATGCGTTTGTCCGGGGCTTTGCGCAAGCACGCCAAGCCCATGATGATTGCCCTCAACAAGGCGGACATAGCCCATGACGACGTCCTGCAGAGGATGGCCAAGACCCCGCACTATCTGGCGGTGGCGACCTGCGCTCAGTCCGAGCTGGCGCTCAGGAAGGCGGCCAAGGCGGGCATGGTGGAATATCTGCCAGGTTCGCCGGAGTTCAAGGTCAAGGAGCCGGCCAAGCTCAACCCCGCGCAGAAGAAAGGCCTGGACTACATCCAGACGCACGTCATGAGCCGCTTGAAAGGCACGGGGGTGCAGCAGATCCTGGAGAACGCCGCGTTCGAGATGCTCGACCTCATCCCGGTGTACCCGGTGGAGGACGAGCACAGGTGGACGGACAAGAAAGGCAATGTCCTACCGGACACGCACCTGGTGAAGAAAGGCTCGACGGCGAAGGACCTGGCGTACAAGATCCACACCGACCTGGGGGACAACTTCATCCGGGCGATGAACTGCCGCACGCAGCGCGTGGTGGGAGCGGACTACGTACTCCATCCCAGCGATGTGATCACCATCATCACCAAGAAGTGAGCCGGGAATGAAAGGCACCTGGGACGTAAGGCTGATAACCGCCACCTACAAGCGGCCGAGCGAGAACGAGCTCGTCATCGAGATGTTTGGCAAGACCCGCGAGGGCGAGTCGATTACCATTCGGTACTCGGGTTTCATGCCCTACTTCCACGTCTTCGGGGCGAGCGAAGAGCTGGTAGAGGGCCTGCGCAAGGACCGGGACGTGCTCAAGGTGGAGTGGATCGACCTCTTCCACCGAGGCCAGGTCAAGCGGAGCGCGCAGGTGACGGTGCGCTATCCTGGCCTGGTGCCTGAGTTCAGGGACAAGATCAGGCAGCGTTTCGAGGTACTGGCCGCCGACATCCCGTTCCATAGGCGCTTCATCTTCGACCACGACATGGGCACCTGCATCCGGGTGCACGGGGAAGCGATCAAGAGCGACGCCTACACCACCGACCTGGTGGTGGAGATGGAATCAATCGACGGCCGAGCGCGCTTCGATGATATTCCGGCTTTCTCCCCAGAGATCAAGATCATGGCCTTCGACGTCGAGAATTCCATCACCGACGGCCACCTGTACACCATCTGCTACTTCGTGAAGGACGGCTCGGGGTTAAGGCCGGGCGAGCCCATCTGGGGATCGGAGAAGGAGATAATCGAGAGGTTCACCGCCGCCATCCAGAAGGAAGATCCGGACGTGGTCACGGGCTACAACATCGATGGCTACGACATCCCGACCATCATCGAGCGGGCGAGGAAGGTCGGCATCAAGCGATTGGACTGGGGTCGGGACAAGAGCGAGCCTCGCAACGTTTACCAACGGTTCTGGCGCCTGAACGGACGTCTGGTGGCGGACGCCTGGTGGGCGGTGAAGAAGGACCTCAAGCCTAAGCAAGAGACCTTGAACGCAGTGGCGAAGGAGCTGCTGGGCGAGCAGAAGCTGGACGTGAACATGGGCATGAAGGTGGACGCGGACTACGACCCTCGTCGCATAGACAAGGAGTGGGAGGCGGACCGCGAGCGCATCCTGGCCTACTGCACTCGGGACGCGGAGCTCTCGTTGCGCATCCTGGATCGGCTCGGGACGATCAGGAGGGCGATGGACATGGCCACGGTCTCCCGCCTGCCTTTGGACGATGTGCTCAACACCGGCTCCTCCTTCCTCATAGATTCCATCCTCATCCGGGCGGCGGACCGCCGCGTTCCCCGGGTCGGAGTGCCGATGACCGGCTCCTTCAAGGAGGTGGAGGCGATCGAAGGGGGCTACGTGCACGAGTTCAAGCCGGGGCTCTATCACTGGGTGTGCGTCCTGGACTTCAAGTCCATGTACCCCTCGCTCATCATCGCCAAGAACATCTGCTTCACCACTCTTGATGCGACGGGCAACGAGGGCAAGATCATCTCACCCATGGGCGTGCACTTCATGAGCCGGGAGCAGCGCCCCGGCCTGTTGCCGAAGATCCTCCAGGACCTGATGAGGGAGAGGGACGAGACCAAGCGCAAGATGAAGGATGCCAAGGACGAGGAGGAGAGGCGCTACTACGACGGCCTGCAGCAGGCCATCAAGATCCTCATGAACTCCTTCTACGGAGTATTCGCTTCCTCATTCTATAGGTTCACAGACCGCTCCATCGGCTCCAGCATCACCTCCTTTGCAAGGGAAACGACCAAAGGCATCATCTCCTCCCTGGAGGGGGAGGGGTTCAAGGTCATCTATTCGGACACGGATTCGATCTTCGTCCAAAGCCCGACGCCTGAGCTCGAGGCCTCGGTCCGATTCGGCAAAGATGTTGCGGAGAGATTCAGCAAGGAAGGCGGCCAGCTGGAGTTCGAGAAGATCCTGGAGCCGCTGTTCTCCCACGGCAAGAAGAAGCGGTACGTGGGGAGATTGATCTGGCCGAAGAAGGAGGACGAGCTGCTCATCCGCGGATATGAGACCCGACGCACGGACTCGTTCGATCTGCAGAGCGAGCTCCTGACCGAGGTCTTCGAGCAGGTGCTGAACGAGAACTCCGAGGAGGCGGTCAGGGTGGCCAGGAGCGTTGTGCAGGAGGTCATGGCCGGCAAGGTGCCGATCGAGAAACTGGTCATCTCCCGCTCCGTCAAGGAGTTCTCCACCTACGACAACCCGAAGCGACTGGCACATGTGCAGGCGGCGGAGAAGCTCATGGCCATGGGCTACGAATTCGTCCCGGGCATGAAGGTCTCCTGGATCGTGACGAACTCGCGCAAGACGCCGCAGGAGATCGCGCCCTACGTCTTCGGCCGCAAGTTCGACGCGGTCCCGGACTGGAAGTACTATGCCGAGCGATTGGCTCAGTCCGTAGCTAGGGCAACAGAGAACTTCGGCTGGACGGAGAAGGACCTGATGACCGGGTCGCAGCAGGCCGACCTCTTCAGCCAAAGCTTCCATGACGACGGCGATAGGACGAATACCGAGGAGAACAAGCCAAAGAAGAAGGAAGGCGTGAAGAAGACGGACCAGAAGCTGAACCTGGACCACTTCATGTGAACGTAGGCTGTTCGAACATGAGGTCAGGAAACAAGGTTTATATACGCATGGGTATTCAGCAGCCCTGCGGGACGTGATTGGTCTCGCGAACGGAGTTGTGCCCTTCGGGGTGAATCCGGAATAGCCGTTCCGACGGCAAAGAAGGTGAAACAAATGGCAGAGAATGCGCCTAAGCGCGAGGTCGCCGAGGAAGAGGTGGAGAAGAAAGCTCCATCAGGCAAGAGCTTCTACCACTACATCGGCGAGGCCTGGAAGGTACCGAGCAAGAGCTACGTGAACGATCTCATGTGGGAACGCAAGATCGAGTGGCGCAAGGAGGAGAACTTCGGGCGCATCGAGCGACCCACGAGGTTGGACCGGGCTCGGACACTGGGCTACAAGGCCAAGCAGGGCATCATCATGGTCCGGGGGCGGGTGCGCAAGGGCGGCCTGCGGAAGCACCAGATCAGGAAGGGTCGCCGGGCCAAGCGCCGGGGCATCAACAAGATCACTATGAAGAAGAGCTTGCAGCGCATCTGCGAGGAGCGCGCGGCCAAGAGGTACCCGAACCTAGAGGTGCTCAACTCCTACTGGGTCGGCGAGGACGGCAAGCACGTGTGGTACGAGGTCATCATGCTGGACAAGCACCACCCGGTCATTGCCAACGACCCGGTGTACAAGTGGATCACCGAGCCGCAGCATAAGGGAAGGGTTTATCGCGGTCTGACCAGCTCCGGCGTGCGCGGACGTGGCCTGAGGAACAAGGGCAGAGGGGCCGAAAAGAACAGGCCTTCCCTCGGAGCACATGACCGGCAGGGCAACTGAGCTTACCCTTCTATCCCTCTCAAACCCTTCTCGATCTCTTCGGCGGACATCCCCGACAGCGGAAAGAACGCTGGCACGGGGACCTTCGTTTTCTTCATTTTCTCGAAATCCTCCACGCCGTAGCCGAAGATCACCGCCAGAGCTTTCTGCCTCTTGACCAGCTCCTCCCAGTCGCCAGGTTCGATGAACTTCATCTCCGGGTCCCAGCGGCGCAGGATCTCGGGAACGGGGCTGCCCGCGCATGCCACTCCGATGACGCGGCAGCCGCGCTTCATGATCAGCCAGGCGGCCAGAGCGTCCCTCTCCTTCTCCAAGAGAGCGAGGGCACGTCCCTGGCTGCCTAATGGCAATCCTCCCGGACCAGGGACGTAGACGGAGAAGAGATAGGCGGAGCCTTCCCGCACCTCGACGAAGAATTCCAGATCAGGATGAGAGAGATCGACGCGCACCTTCTTCTCCTCGTTCGCCAGGTAGATGGCCGAACCGACCTCCCGTCCCACGTCCATGCTCGAGTACTGGTGATGTCCTACCCGCCTCGCACGCACGGCGAAACTCTGCTCCGCCTTCAGAAGCGGAAGAGAGAGCTCTGCGGCCGTCCTCTGCATCGAGGCCATGTCGCTCTGGGTCTTCTCAACGGGAGAGACGGAGGCCACGCCGAACACTCTGATCAGAGCTTCGATGGCCGTCTCGATCCTCTCCGTCTCCACGAACACCCGGCCCTGCTCGGTGGTGACGACCGCCTCCACTTCCGCTTGGGCGAGAGCGGAGAGCATGTTCGATACCAGTATCTGTTCGAAGCGCTTCCGCACCGCCCTGGACTTCAGGCCCAGCTCAGCATACCGCACGAGGATCAGGCGCACGCCCTCCTATCCTCCACGCCCTAGTAATCGTTTTTGCCTCGAAGGTGCATCGGTTGCCGGAGAGAGCGCAATGGACGCCTTGGCAGCCCTGGGCATTCTGGGATTCTCAGTGCTAGCCGGGCTCATCGGTGCCATCTTCGGCCTGGGAGGGGGCATCATCATCATTCCCTCCCTCACTCTATTGTTCGGCTATCCGATGCAGCTGGCCATCGGAGCGAGCCTCATAGCCGTCATCGCTTCTTCCACCGGAGCGGCCACGCACTACGTTGACCAGGGACTGACCAATATCCGCTTGGCCATGGTGCTGGAGGTGGCCACGACCCTGGGTGCGGTCATCGGGGCGCTGATAGCGGTCTATCTCAATCAGGCCGTCCTGGCGTTCGCTTTCGCATTGATCCTCATCTACGCCGCCTACTACATGCTCACCAAGCCCGAATCCGTCTGCACCTGCCCTCCCGGCCCGTGTGGACCGCTGGACCTGAGCTGCTCCTACGTTGACAAGGCGGAGGGAAAGGAGATCGAGTACGGCGTCAAGGAGCTAGGGAAAGGAATGGCGGCATCCGCAGGCGCAGGAGGCATCTCCGGCCTGCTCGGGGTGGGCGGGGGCATCATCAAAGTGCCGGTGATGAACCTGTGGATGGGCGTTCCCATGAGGGCGGCATGCGCCACCAGCAACTTCATGATCGGTGTCACCGCCTTGGCGGGAGCGATAGTGCACTACGGCTACGGGGACGTGGTGCCGGTGCTGGCCGCGGTCGTGGCGGTGGGCGTCTTCGCTGGCGCCTCCATCGGCACGCGCCTGGCCGACCGCCTATGTGGACCGAATCTGAAGAAGACTTTCGCTGTCATCCTAGGATTCGTCTCCCTGCTCATGTTGCTGAAAGCCGTGGGGGTGATGTGATGCCGACGCCCGCTCTTAACCGGCGCATCAGCTTCGTGCTGTTGAGCGGAATGGTGCTTAGCCTTAGCCTGATGGCTGTAGGACTTGCTCTCTACGCTCTCAACCCTGGCGCCAGCAAGGATGTGGCCCTCGGTCCCATCGAAGCGATCCGAGCCCTGATGAGCGGCGATCCGCTCGGGCTGGTTGACCTGGGTATCATGTTGCTCATCGCCACTCCGCTGGCGAGGCTGATCGTGGCCTTGTGGCAGTTCGCCCGGGGAAGGGAGTGGAAGATGGTCGTGGTGGCAATTCTAGTGCTAAGCGTAGTGGCGGTGGCCGTGCTCCTTGGGGGAAGGTGACCTTCGCCGCGGTCGGCCAGAGCGAAAGAAGCAAGCTTTTATTAGAGGCGTTGAAACTCACTGAGCAAATCGAGGGATGGGCTTGTCAAAGGAACGCAGCGACCGCTGGTATTATACCTTCCTGCCATACAACGTGGCGGGAGGGAGCACCTCGCCGCTCATTCCGCTCTTCGTGACCGAGGGTCTCAAGGGCACGGTGGCGCAGGTGGGCATCATCAGCGCCATCTCTTCCGTCGCCAGCGTACCGGCCAACATCCTCTGGGGCAACCTCTCCGATACCACCAAGAGGCGAAAGGTGTTCGTGCTCATCGGTTTCCTTGGCCTGGCCGTGGCGCTGTTGCTCATGGGCTTGTCCATGGACATGGGCACCTACTACTTCGCCAATTTCGTGCTCGGGGCCATCGCCGCTGCCGCAGCGCCGGTCGGCACGGTCCTCATCCTGGAATCCTTCGCCAAGGAGGAATGGGCGAAGCGAATAGGGGACTTCTCCCGAGTGGGCGGCATAGGCTGGGTGGTCGGCCTGCTGCTGGGGACGCTCTGGCTGGGGATGGCCGATAGCCTGGGCTCGACGGTCACCGCAATGCGCGCGCTCTTCGTGGTGGCGAGCGGTCTGGCGCTGCTCTCGGTCTTCCTGGCCATCAAATGGGTGCCCGAACCGAAGAAGAAAATGGAGCGCAGCGAGCTGGACAGCGCCTCCAAGCTGCCCATCATCTCCTTCGAGCGCGGCCGATACACTCCATCCAGGCTGCTGCACATCGTCAAGCTCAGCGCCAAGAACATGCACCCCCGCAACTTCCCCCGGAACCTCAAGATCTACTATGTGGTGATGATACTGGCGTTCGCCGGCTTCCTCACCTTCTACGTCGGTCTGCCGATATTCCTCAAGAACCAGATGGGTCTGTCCGTGCCGGAGGTGTTCATCGTCTATATCGCCAGCAGCGTCACTTCCGCCCTCGTCTATTCGCGGGCGGGAGCTTGGGCCTCGTCCAAAGGGGGCAAGAGGATGCAGATGCTCGCCTTCTCCGGACGGATCGTGCTCTTCCCCACGTTCTTCGTCGTCACCCTAGTGCACGTTCCGCTGCTCGCGCTCCTGGCGCTCATGTGCCTGCTGCATTCGCTCATTGGGCTTTGCTGGGCGGTGCTCAGTGTGGCCGGCAACGCTCTCGTCTCCGACATGGCCTACGGCGACTTCCGCACCGAGTCTCTAGGAGTGTACAATTCCATCATCGGGATAGGGGCGATCGCAGGCAGCCTAATCGGCGGCCTGGTGGCGGACGCCTACGGCTTCCTGCCGACGTTCCTGGTGGCCTCGACCTTCGTCGCCAGCGCGCTCTTGCTGCTCCTGGCGCTGAACGTGGAGAAGGTGGAGGGCATCGAACCGAAGGCCAATGAAGGATGATCTAGCCTCGGAGCAAGCCAGCGATCTTGCGTCCGAACTGCGCCGCCTTCGCTTCCTCGCCTTCTGCCAGCGGTCCCTGCGTGCTCGTCACGATGAACGCCTCGGGCTCGACCGCCAGTCTCAGCCCTTCCTTTTCCGCTATGCTCTTCAGCTTCTCAGCGCCGCCGCTCTTCGCATTCTTGAAGCGCGTATCGAAGAAGGTCGCCTTCTTGCCTTCCAAGCCGGACTTGATGCCCGTCTTGAGGGCGCTCTTGGGACCGCCCGTGGCGCTCATGATGTGCGTTGGCCCTCCGACGACCCAGACATCCGCGGACTTGAAGTCCTCGCTTGCGGCATCATCCGCCTTCTTCACCACCACGTCGGTCATGCCCACTTCTTTCATGCCAGATGAGATGGCGAGCGCAATCTTCTCCGTGTTGCCGTACTTTGATTCGTAGACGATGAGTGCTTTCATGTTCCACCCGCGGCAGGAATCCGCTGTGCGCGTTAATGTGCTTTTCGCACGGCCTCATTTCTTGTACGCCACGTGGACGTCCGCCTCCAGCATGACATCGTCCCGATAGAGGTGGTGCACGAAGAGGAGGTTGCCTTCGACATCAAGAGTGGGTTCGTCGGCGAAGGAGGAGCCGATCGACTGCGGCTCGGACCAGTTGCCCCCTTCTTTCAGAGAATGGAACGGCCCGGGCGAGCCTAATGGCTTTCAGGCCTTTGCACCATTCTTCCTCGCCTGTCTGAGGATGAGCGCGGATATGATCCTGCTCCCTCCGAAAGCGATGATCAGAACTCCCAGTATCGCGTAGATGATGTCGAGCGCGAGCCTCGTCTCGATCAGCAGAAGGACTCCAAGAATGAGCGACACCACACCGATCGCCATGGGGATGTATTTGCCCGCGAACTCCGCCGCCACGTTCCCAGGATGGCGGAGGAAGTAGGATGCGGTCGATAGCGTGTAGTAAGCCAGGAACAGGATGAGCAGGATGACCTCGAGCCAGATGAACAACATGGCTACAAAACCGGCCACGACCGCCAGCACCCCCAGGGTCAGATTGGTCTTCTGCATCCCTCCCTTCTTCGACCTCCTTGCCTCGATGATGGTCGTGGCCCCTAGAAGCATCAGCACGAAGGGGAGAAGGTAGATCGTAGGGACGATGCCGATGGCCGGGTCGAACGCGATCAGAGAACCAATGATGACCAGCCCGATGCCGACGAGCAGCCTGCCAGCGAACTTGCTCTCGCTGTAGTTCTTGGTGTCCGCGCTCTGCTCCGCGCCTTCCTTTAGCGAGTCCTTGACCAATGCGACTACGTTCGCGAAGGCGTTCCAGATGAAGAAGACCAAAGGGGCGTCGACGATCAGGTGCTCCATCCCGTGGAGCTTGGGATCGATGCGATCCAAGTGCACGGAGTAGTGATCACCCATGTCGTGGGCGTGCAACCTTCCGTTCCTCATTGCACCCTGACTCCCCTTGTGGGGCAGGTCGTACTTGGACCTGTACCAGCTTGACGACACCTCGGAGACCTGGTCCTTGGGCACGTCGACCGACTTCTTGCCCTGAAAGAGATCGTTGCAGAATTCCTCGATCGACGGCATCTCCTTCGAACGATGCCAAGGCCGATATTTGTGCGTTTGCCAGCCAATACTAAGGGTCGATGAACGTTACCTGACGGGACAGCGACCGGAAGATGCCGCCTGGAAAAAGAAAGAGCGAAGGGGTTCAAACCCTCTTTGATTTGATGGTCCATGACGCGCCTATTGGCTGGAAAGGAAGTGCAGGGAGGAGGATTCGAACCCCCGAACGCCTTCGCGATGAGACCCTGAATCTCACACCGTTGGCCAGGCTTGGTTATCCCTGCGTTGCTGAGATTAGGAACATAACGTCGGTCTACAAAAAGCTTGCCACTCCAGCCATCCCCCACTCTCGCTCGGACGCGGCGTTGGCCAGCGATCCGAACCATGACGACCGATCCGTCCGGGTCGGTGATCGTTCGAGCAATGCTCGTTCGCCTCCTGAAGTTTGATACGAGGGCACTCAATTCAGGTATCGTTGCCATGGTGAGATGATGGTCGACTCCAGCGAACTGAAGCCCGGGCAGGCGCTCTGCCGCACGGCGGAAGGGCTGGAGCGGTGCGATCTTTACATCAACCGCGAGCTCTCGTCACTGGAGTTCAACCGGCGGGTTCTGGAGGAGGCGATGGATCCCTCCCATCCGTTGCTGGAGAGGGTCAAGTTCCTGGCCATTTGCAGCTCCAACCTGGACGAGTTCTTCATGTCCCGGGTCTCGGACCTGCGTCGGCAACTGGTCCGCGGCGCCATCAAGCCCACCGCCGATGGCCTCACGCCGGCGCAGACCTTGGACGCCGTCCGGGCGGAGCTAATGGGCATATTGGACGGGCACGCACGCTGCTGGAAGGATGAACTGCTCCCCAAGCTCAAGGACGCGGGCATCCACATCCATCGTTGGAACGAGCTCAAGGAGGAGCAGAGAGGCGCGTTGCGGCAGCTTTTCGAGAGGGAGATCTATCCTACCTTGACCCCGCTGGCCTTCGATGCCTCGCATCCCTTTCCATTCCTTTCCAACCTGACCATCAATCTCGCGGTGGTGATGCTCAACTGCCAGCGCAAGGACTGCTTCGCCCGGGTCAAGGTCCCGGTGAGCACCTTCTCCCGCCTGATCGCCATCCCCGAGGAGAGCTGCGCCGAGGACCTTCTGGCCGGAAAGCGAGTGCTGAACTTCGTCCTCCTGGAGGACCTCATCGCCGCCAACCTGGACCTTCTATTCCCGGGATTGGAGGTCGTCTCCTCCTATCCTTTCAGGATCGCCAGGGATGCGGAGATAGAGATCCAGTTGGAGGACGAGGACGACCTGCTCACCGCGGTGGAGGAGGGTGTGGAGAGCAGACGCATCGGCCCTCCGGTGCGTCTGGAGGTGGACCGCTCCATGCCCGAATACATGAGGGAGATGCTCGCTCGCAAGCTCGATCTTCCCCGGTACCTGGTCTTCCAGATGGAGGCGCCCCTGGGCCTGGTGGATCTCTGGCAGCTGCATGGAGTGGAAAGGCCAGAGCTGAAGGATCGGCCTTTCATACAGCACGTCTCTCCCGACCTGGCGAGCAACGAAGGTATATTCGAGGCGCTGCGCAAGCACGATCGTCTACTGTACCATCCTTATGATTCGTTCGCGCCGGTGGTGGGCTTCCTGCAGCAGGCGGCCCATGACCCGGACGTGTTGGCGATCAAGATCTCGCTCTATCGCATCGACAAGCATTCGCCGGTGATCGACGCCCTCATCCAGGCGCGCAAGAACGGCAAGCAGGTTGCGGCGGTTGTGGAACTCAAGGCCAAGTTCGACGAGGAGAACAACATCTCCTATGCCCGGGCGCTGGAGCAGGAGGGGGTGCACGTGGTCTATGGGCCCGTGGACCTCAAAGTGCATGCCAAGATCTGCCTGGTGGTGCGCAAGGAGGGGGGCGGCATCGTGCGCTACTGCCACCTAAGCTCGGGCAACTACAACAACGTCACCACCCGCACCTACGGAGACCTGGGATACTTCACCGTCAACCATGAGATAGGGATGGACGTCTCCAATCTCTTCAACGCCCTCACCGGCTACGCGGAGCAGGTGAACTACCGCCAGCTATTGGTCGCTCCCCGCGGCCTTCGCTCGGGCATGCTGGACCGCATCCACCGGGAGATCGAGCGCCACCGGGAGTTCGGCGACGGACATTTGGCATTCAAGCTCAACGGGCTGCTGGACAAGGAGATCATCAAGTCCCTCTACCAGGCATCGCAGGAAGGCGTGCGAGCAGAGCTGAGCGTGCGTGGTCTTTGCTCCCTCCGCCCCGGCGTCAAGGGAGTGAGCGAGAACATCACCGTCACCAGTGTGGTCGGCCGCTTCCTGGAGCACGCGCGCATCTTCTATTTCCACAACGGCGGGCAAGAGGAAGTGTTGATTGGCAGCAGCGACCTCATGCCCCGCAACCTGGACCGAAGGGTGGAGCTTCTCTTCCCCGTCCAGGACGATGCCATCCGGAAGGCTTTGGTCCAGAGCATCTTGGCCACGCATCTCCGTGACAATGTCAAAGCGAGGAGGCTATTGCCGGACGGCAGTTACGTGCGCGTCCAGCCCTCCTCCGGCGAAACGCTCATGGACTCGCAGCGTTGGCTGCTGGAGCACCGGGGGGTGTGGCATGTACGGGGATGAAGGTTTCTGCGCCCTTTGCTCCAAAGTGCTGCCTCCGCTGATCGATGCAGTGGAGAAGGAGTCCGTCGGGACGAACGAGAACGACGATGTGGAGTGCGTGCATCGTATGCGGGTGGCTTCCCGAAGGATGCGTTCCGCCCTCTCCATCTTCGAACCTTGCTTCCCTGGCAAGAGGGCAAAGGCCTGGAAGATCGAGATGAAAGCGGTCACTGAGGCGTTGGGGGAGGCCCGGGACGCTGACGTGCAGATCATTTTCCTGGTCGAGCGGATGGCCATCACCGAGGATAAGACGCTCGCGCCTGGCTTGAGATACCTCCTGGAAAAGAAGCGAAGACGGAGGAGAGCGCTTCAGCCGGGGCTGGAGAAGGCACTGAATGAGCTACGCCTCCACGGCGTCCTGGAGGATATCGGGTCTCTGCTGACAGATTCGGAGAAGAGAGACGCTTCATCACTCTGCACCCCCTCCACCCTGCGCCAGGCGGATGAGCACGTATCAAGACGGGTCTCGGAGCTTCGAGGACACGAGGAGAGCGTGCACGACCCCGATGCCATCCTGGAACATCACGCCATGCGCATCGCCGCCAAGCGGTTGCGCTATACCTTGGAGGCTTTCCGTTTGGCGTTCGAGGATGAGCTGCGGGATGAGATCTCTCGGATCAAGCGCCTTCAGGAACTGCTGGGAGAGATGCACGATTGTGATGTCTGGATCGCGGAGACCGCCGCCGTTCTACAGAATGAGAAGAAGAAAGACGGTGGAACTAGGTTAGCCGCCGCCAGGCCAGGCATCGAATCCCTTCTTGAGGACCGGAAGAAAGAAAGAACGAGGCTCTACGCCGAGTTCGTGGCATATTGGGTGTCCCTGGTCAAGTCCGACTTCTTCCCCTCGCTCCTCCGAAAAGTGCAGAGTGAGCGAGTCGTTCCCGTCGCCAAGCAGAAGCTGACCGAGGAACAGACGCTGGAGAAGGTGTGGGCCGTTGCTGGCAGGTACTTGCCGGACGAAGGGCACACCAGGCAGGTCACCCGGCTCGCGTTGCTGATCTTCGAGCGCACCCGGGACCTGCACGGTCTTGTGGAGAAGGAAAGAAGGCTGCTGCATTGGGCGGCGGTGCTGCATGATGTCGGATGGGTGGAGGGAAGGCAGGGACATCACCGGGCATCGATGCGTATCATCCTAGAGGAGGCGGAGCTGCCTTTCTCAGAGCGGGAAAGGAATATCGTCGCCCTGATCGCGCGCTACCACCGGAAGCGGATGCCTGGAGAGGAAGACGAAATCTATGTCCAGATGAGGAAGGCCGAGCGGCGTACGGTGGAAATGCTGGCCGCGCTCCTTCGGGTGGCGGACGGCCTGGACCGCACTCATCGGGGACTGGTCAAGGACGTGCAGGTGCATGTGACCGATGAGGAAGTGCTGTTGAGCATTTCATCTGCTGAAGAGGCGAAAGAGGAGCAAGAGGAAGCGCTGAAGAAGGGAGACTTGTTCGTTCGGACGTTCGCCAAGCGCCTTCGCCTCGCCAGGGAGGGATGAGAGTGGGGTTCGAGGCCAAGACCGTCTCCTTCATAGACATCGGCACCAACTCCGTGCGCACCGCGGTGGTCCGACTCAATCCCAATCATTCGTATACCATCCTATCCAGGCAGAAGCAGGTGGTGCGCCTGGGCGAGAACGAGTTCCAGGAGCACGAGCTCATCCCCCAGGCGATGGAGCGCTGCGTGATGGTATGCAAGCGCTTCGCCGAGATGGGACGAGCCTTCGGAGCGCAGGAGTTCGTGGCCGTGACCACCTCCGCCACCAGGGAGGCAAGGAACCAGTCGTTCTTCCTGGAGAAGTTGAAGGTGGAGACAGGGCTGGAGGTCCGGGTCATCTCCGGTCGAGAAGAGGCCAGGCTCATCCATTTGGGCGTGGGAAGCGCCCTGGATCTGTCCGGCAGGCCAGGTCTTTTCATCGACATCGGCGGCGGAAGCACGGAGATTGCCATCGGCAATGGAAAAGAGCACATGTACCTGGACAGCCTGAAGCTGGGGGCGATCCGCCTCACCTCGCTCTTCGTTCCCCTCGACGACGAGGGGGCAGTGTACCCGGAGAGATACGCTCTGATGAAGAAGTCCGTCAAGAGCGAGATCGTGCGCACCGTGCAGCGCGTGCGCAAGTACAAGGTGGGAGCGGTCGTGGGATCGAGCGGCACCATCCTCAACCTATGGGAGATGGCCACCAAATCCTCCAACGGCGGACAGAAGGACAGCCGGCTAAGCCTCGGCCGATTGAAAAGGACCATCGCCATGCTCTGCTCCCTGCCCCTCAAGGAAAGGAGGCAGGTGCCGGGCATCAACCCGGAGCGGGCGGACATCATCATTGGCGGGGCGGCCATCCTTGAGACCCTCATGGAGGAAATGGGCCTGGAAGAGATCCAGGTGAGCGAGAGGGGTCTCCTCGACGGCATGCTGGAGGATTACCTTTCGCAGATCGAAGGCTTCCCGCAGTATCAGCGCATGAGCGTGCGCGAAGGAAGCGTGCTCCAGCTCGGCCGTTCCTGCGGCGTCGACGAGGTGCACTCCGCCACGATAAGGCGCTTGGCGCTGGAACTCTTCGACACCGCGAAGGAGGAAGGATTGCACGAACTGAGCGACAGGGACAGAGAACTGCTCCAGTACGCTGCCTACCTGCACGATGTGGGGGATTTCATCTCCTTCAACAATCACCATGCTCACTCCTACTACATCATCCGTAACGCCGAACTCCTCGGCTTCGACCAGAAGGAGATCGTGCTCATGGCCAATCTGGCCAAGTTCCACCGCAAGAAGCTGCCGGGGAAGAAGAGCGAGGACCTGGACGGGGTGGAAGGGAGTTCGAAAGAGGAACTGGTGCTCATGGCCTCACTCCTGCGCCTGGCCGAGAGCCTGGACCGCTCCCACTGCGGTCTGATCCTGCACGCCCGCTTCGTGAACGCCGACGAGGAGGAGGCGATGCTGGAGGTGACCACGAACGGCGATTGCCAGCTGGAGACCTGGGGAGTCGAATCTCAGGCGAAGGCGTTCAAGAAGGCGTTCGATCGGGACCTGGTGCTCCGTTTTCGAGCCGCCACCCCCCTCGATCCCTCTTCCTAGGAAGGATAAGGACTAACTAGCCGGGGCTGCATGGCAAGCCTGGTCAGCATGCCATTGGAGGAGTACCGGGCCAAGCGCGATTTCCTGAGGACGCCGGAGCCGCAGGGACAGGTCGATCAGGAGAAAGGGATCTTCGTGGTCCAAGAACATCACGCCTCCCACCTCCACTACGACTTCCGCTTCGAGCTCGGCGATGTACTGAAGAGCTGGGCCGTGCCCAAGGGAGTGCCGGAAGAACCGAAGGTCAAGAGGCTGGCGGTGGAGACGGAGGACCACCCTCTGCAATACGGAGGCTTCGAAGGGACGATCCCGGAGGGCGAGTACGGCGCCGGTACGGTCAAGATATGGGATAAGGGACGCTGTGCGGTCCTGGAGCTTGGACCGGACCGCTACGTCCTAGAACTGACCGGAACTCGCCTAGCGGGCCGCTACGCCCTCATACGGTTCAAGGGGAAGGAGAACAAGGCGAAGAATTGGCTCATCATGAAGCTCTCGCCTTCTCCACGAGATAGAGCTAAGGCGCTCGCTCCGTCCCAGGGAAATGAAAAGGATCAGAAAAATGAAAGATGAAGGGTGAAGAAGGTGTTTTACTTCTTCATTATCTTCATCCAGCCGCCGCTCTCAAAGACCGCCAGGCCTCTCTTGCCGAGGGTCTTCTCGAACTCGTCCCAAGCGACGATCTCGAGCCGGGCGTTGTTGCCCTTCGTAAATTGGATGCCGTTTGTTCCCTTGACGCGGCCGGGCTTCAGACCCTTCTTCTTGGCAATCTCCTTCGCCTTGTCGACGTTGATTTTCTCCATTACCATGGACTATCCCTCCTGTGTTCTTCTTCCTGGTCACATGCTGGCCACATGACCCAGTAAGTAATACATTGGTCGTATATATAAAAATTATCCTATTAAGCACCTCATCCAGCATCCCGCGCCTTTTATATGTTTTCGTTTTTTCGCAAATCATCTGGATGGAACTGGACAGCTGGCCAGACGGGCGGCTTTTTCCCTTCGATCTCGCGAACGGGCCAGATGGGAAATGCCGGAAAAGGTTTTAATGCGGGGAGACCGCTTGAGTGTCGGTCTCAGATGACGCTTTTCGGTTCTTCGGGCATCCGGGGAGTGGTGGGGAGGGATTTCACCGCCGATCTGGCTCTAAGGATCGGCCTGGCCGTGGGCAGCGAGCACCCTCGCATGGTCGTTGGCAATGACCCTCGAACCAGCGGGGACATGGTCCGGAGCGCGCTGGTGGCGGGGGCGAACGCCGCAGGGGCGCAGGTGGCTCTCGCAGGCATGATGCCCACGCCGACTCTGGCCCGGGCGACCAAGGGCTTCGATTGTGGCCTGATGGTCACCGCCTCCCACAATCCGGCCGAGTACAACGGGGTCAAGATGTGGAACCCCGACGGATCGGCCTTCGACACGGAGCAGATGCAGCGAATCGAAGATAGACTGGACGGCAGCGATTTCGACCGAAAGGATTGGAGAGGAGTGGGGAACACATACCCTCTAGAAGGAGCGGTGGAAAGGCATATCGAGGCAGTGCTGGGGAGCGTGGAAGGTTCCCGCTCCAAGGTCGTGTTGGATTGCGGCTGTGGCGCTGCCTCCCTCGTCTCTCCGTACGTGCTCCGGGGCATGGGTTGCGACCTGCTCACAATCAACTGCCAACCTGACGGTCATTTTCCTGGACGGGGGCCAGAGCCGACCGAGGAAGAGCTCCAGGACCTCAAGAACGTGGTCGTTTCCCGGGGAGCCCAGATGGGCATCGCCCACGATGGAGATGGCGACCGCATGGTGGCCGTGGACCGCCGGGGCCGCATGGTGGACGGGGACAAGCTCCTGGCGCTCTTCGCCTACATCGCCCAGGCAGGGGACGTCGTGGCCCCGGTGGACGCTTCCATGGTCCTGGACGACATCGTCAAGGGGAGGGTGATCCGCACCCGGGTGGGGGACGTGTACGTGGCCGAGGCGTTGAAGAAGCATGGTGCCGGTTTCGGCGGCGAACCTTCGGGAACTTTCATCTTCCCTAGCCAGACCTATTGCCCCGACGGCATCCTGGCGGCCGCGATTTTGGTCTCGATGGTAGGGGACGGGGACTTGGCGGAGATGGTGGATGCGCTTCCCTCCTATCCCGTGGCTCGTCGCTCTTATCCCTTCCCGCCGGAGAAACGCAGGGAGGTGGAGAGCAGACTGTTGGAGGAAATGACCTCCTTGGACTGCGACGAGCTCACCCAGGTGGACGGGTTCCGGGCCCAGTTCGCCGATGGCTGGATACTCCTCCGGCTCTCCGGGACCGAGCCGAAGTTGAGGATGGCCGCAGAGGCCAGGAGCCAAGAGGAGCTGGGAAGGATGATCGCTCTGGCCGAGGATATCGCAAGGAGCTGCATCAGATGAAGGCCATCATCTTGGCGGCGGGGGAAGGCACGAGGCTGCGTCCGCTCACCTCCAATATTCCCAAGCCGCTGCTGCTGGTGGCCGGGAAACCTTTCCTGACCCATGTGCTGGAAGCATTGAAGGAGGCGGGAGTGAGCGAGGTCTCCATCCTGGTGGGGTGGAAGGCCAACCGCATCAAGGAGTTCTATGGGGACGGCTCCGTTCTAGGAATGAAGATCGCCTACATGGAGCAGAAGGACCGCCTGGGCACCGCGGACGCGGTGCGCTATGCGAAAGGGCTGGGAGACGGTCCGTTCATCTGCCTGAACGGGGACGTGGTGGTCTCAGGTAGCGATCTGAAGGCCATGAGGGCGCTGAACGAGAGGACCGGCTCAACGGTCATGGGAGCGGTGGAGGTGGAGAACCCCACCAGCTTCGGAGTGATCGAGGAGCGCAACGGCAAGCTGGTGAAGATCATCGAGAAGCCCAAGCGCCCGTCCAGCCATCTCATCAACGCCGGCATGTTCGTTTTCAATCCGGACATCTTCGAAGCGATCGACCAGATAGGCAGGTCGCCACGAGGGGAGTACGAGATCACCGATGCCCTGAACCTTCTGAGCGCGAAGCGGGAGGTGGAACTGTATCGTCTCGCCACGGAATGGATCGACGTGGGTCGGCCCTGGGACCTGCTGCGGGCGAACGAGATATTCATGAGCCGCCTGGAGAGGAAGGTGGAAGGCGAGGTGGAGGAGAACGTCGTCCTGAGGAACAACGTGGTGGTGGAGAAAGGCGCCAAGATACGCTCGGGCAGCTACGTCATGGGCCCGGCCTACATCTCCAAGGACTGCGACATCGGCCCCAACTGCTACATCCGCCCAGGCTGCTGCTTCGGACCGGGGGTGCGCATCGGGGCGGCGGTGGAAGTGAAGAACTCCATCGTCATGGCCAATGCACACATCCCGCATCACAACTATGTGGGCGATAGCATCATCGGGGAGCGCTGCAACCTGGGAGCGGGGACGAAGGTCGCCAACCTCCGCTTCGACGATAGGAACGTGCGCGTCTCCTTCGACGGGCACATCATCGACTCGGGGAGGAAGAAACTGGGCGTGATCATGGGGGACGACGTCAAGACCGGAATCAATAGCATGATCGACGCCGGCACGATCGTCCACGAGAACGCGGTCATAGGACCGGGGGCGATGGCCAGGGGCAACATCGGACCAGGCGCCAGGGTGCTCTGATCAGTCCTCGATGTTCAACAATATCCTTTCCCCGCGCAGATTGTAGGCTTTCCAGCTCGTTTCATCGAAGGGCAAGCAGGTGATGATATGCACGTACCCGAAGTGCTCGAAGAAGTGCAGGTCCGCATCCGATGGACGATTGCTGTTGCCTGGATGGGAATGCACCGAGCCGACCACGCTGTAGTCGATGGGCAGCATGTGCAACTGCAACGTGCCCGAATCCTGCCCTTGGATCGTCCCCGGGAGAAGGAGTATCTCCTCAATCACGCCCGCCTCCGCCCTCAGGGCGGCCACGAACTCGTTGGGGTAGGTGCGCAGCGCCGCCTCGTTGATGGCTCGCAGTACATCCCGCCTGATGGCCCGCACGCCCTTGTTCGCTAGCATGGACCGCCCATCAGCTTCTCTCGCGTTTTGGTGTAGAACGACCGTCCGAAGCTCACGAAGCGCGCCTTGCTCTCGGAGACGGTGAAATGGACGCAGTCCTCGCCGGACATCTGCACCTCCTCTTGCCCGTCGACCACCAGCACGCAGGGCTTGGGCCGGATGACCTCTAGGCGGATGTCGCTGCTGGCCGGCACCACCGTCGGCCGACCGGCGAACTTGAAAGGTGCCATCGGCGCGATGACCAGGGCGTCCAGTCTCGGGTCTAGGATCGGTGCTCCAACGGACATGGCGTAGCAGGTGGACCCAGTGGGCGTGGAGACGATGATGCCGTCCGCCCGCACCTCGCTGGCCAGCTGGTCGTCCACGTACACCTGGAAATGGCGGATCTTGGCGATGTGGGCGGTGTGCACCACCGTCTCATTGGTGGCGTCCTTCAGCCTCTTGCCCCCTACGGTGGTCTTGAGCTTGATCCTCTCATCCAGCATGTAGTCGCCCCGCTGGACGCGCTCCAGGCCTTCCACTATCATGTCCTCGGCCACCTCGGTAAGGAACCCCAAATCGCCGGCGTTGATGCCGAAGATGGGCGCCTCGTTCTTCTGCAGCGCTCGGAGGATGGTGCCGTCCCCGCCCACGGCGAGCATGATGTCCACATCCATATCCTCGAGGCGCGCGCCCTTCTGGCCGAAACGGCGGGCAATCTCCTTCTCCAGGACCAATTCCTTGCCCCGCAACGCCTCGATGGCCACCTTGGCCAGCCTCGGTCCGTCCGGGATCTCCACGTTGGCTGTCAGCCCGAACCTCACAACACCACCTCCTTCACCCGAGCATCTCCGTAGCCCAGCAGATTGCTCCTCTGCGCCAGATCGAACCCCATGTCCAGGGGCTTGCCCCTCAGATCCACCACATCCCCGCCTGCCTCGCGCAGGACCAAAGTGGAAGCGGCGATGTCGATGACCCGGATGGACCTCTCGTGCACCTCGCAGTTCATGTAATAGGCGTCCGCCTTTCCTTCGGCCACCAGACACATCTCCAGCGAAGCGCATCCCATGGCCCTGGCCCTCATCGCCTGCCTTGCCACCTGAAAATTCTGGGCGCTGGAGTACTTGCCAAGGTAAACGAGGAACAGTGAGTGATGGGGCGAATAAGCGCGCACCCGGATGCGCTCGTCGTCCTTGTATGCGCCTTTGCCCTTCTCCGCCCAGTAGGTCTCGCGGGTCATCAGGTTCATGACCACTCCCGCCTCCACGTCCCGGAGCGATTTCGTTCCTACGGCCAAGGACACGCTGTAGAACGGTATGCCAGCGACCGAGTTGTGCGTGCCGTCGATGGGATCTATGACCAGGGTATGGCTCTGCTTGCGGTCTATGAAGCCCGCCTCCTCGCTCAGGACGTTGTAGGGAAGGTCTTTCTCTTTGACGAAGTCCAGGATCACGTCCTCTGCCAGCTGGTCGATGCTCAACGTAGGGGTGCCGTCGGCCCCCTGGCGCAGCTCTCGCCCCCGCTCGAACTCTCTGGGCAGGGAGCGCTCCGCCTCGCGCACCTTCCTGGCCATGGTCTTCAGGTCGTTGATCATCATCAGCAGCAGTATGGGCCGGCGATTCAAAAAGCTTCTTCAGACGACGCCCACAGGCGCATCCCCAGCTGGCAAGCGCGGAAGCGAGCAATCTATTAATGCGGCGGAAGGCAATCCCAGAGGCCCGAGCGTTCGTCGTCCTGCGTCAGGAGGAGAGAGCGTGGAAAAAAAGCTCATGGCCCTGGGGAAGATCGAGAAGAAGGACCTGGACCAGGTCGGCGGGAAGGCAGGCAACCTGTCCTCCATGGCCGAGGCCGGGTTCCCGGTGCCCGAGGGCTTCGTCATCCCTATTGGCACGTACAACAAGTTCCTGGAGAAGCTGGGCTTGGGGGAGCGCATCTCTTCCATGCTGGAGAACGTGGACTACGACGACGAGGAGAGCGTGGCCGCCGCCTCCAAGCGCATCCGGGAGGCCATTCTGACCGCAGAGGTGGAGTTCTGGGTGCGCAAAGAGTTCGGGGGACAGTTCGAGGAAATGGGCCCGGGGACGCTGTGGGCGGTGCGCTCCTCGGCGGTGGCGGAGGATTTGCCGGAGGCATCTTTCGCCGGGCAGCAGGACACCTTCCTGAACGTGCGCACGGAGAGCGTACCAGATTTCGTCAAGCGCTGTTGGGCCTCTTACTACAATGACCGAGCTATGGCCTACCGGTACAATGCGGGCATTCCCCAGACCGGGGGAGGCATAGCGGTCATAGTGCAGCGCATGGTGAACGCTCGCTCTTCGGGCATACTGTTCACCCAGGACCCCCGGAACCAGGATGACAAGCACATCATGATCGAATCCTCCTTCGGCCTGGGGGAGGCGATCGTCTCCGGCATAGTCGCCCCAGACCACTTCAAGGTGGAAAGGAAATCGGGCAAGGTCGGCCACCGAGAGATTTCCAAGAAGACCAGGGCCATCTACCTCTTCCAAGAACGCGTGGGAGCGGTGGATGTCGAGCTGGAAATGCAGAACGCTCCCTCGCTCACCGACGCGGAAGCGCAGCAACTGGCGGAAATGGGTTTGCGCCTAGAGCAGCTCTTCGCCTCCCCCCAGGACATCGAATGGGCCATTGAAGGGGACGATATCTATCTGCTCCAGTCCAGGCCCATCACCACCTTGGGGAAAGGGGATGAGATGCTCTGGACCCGCGGTTACGGGGACGAGTACTGGTCCGATGTCACCTCGCCCCTCTTCTTCTCCACTCTGGGAGACTATCTCACCAGGATTGTCAATCACGAGGGCGCGGCCATCATGGGCTACAAGGACCTGGTACACATCGAGCTTCTGCGGCTGCACAAAGGCCACGTCTACTTCAACACCGAGGTGCTGGAGCAGGTCTTCACCTACAACCCTCGATTCTCGCGCACCAAGGAGCTCCTGAACTACTTCCCGGAGAGGGACCAGGAGAGGATCGCCCAGGCCAGGGCCAAGCTCCTTGCCCGCCTCTGGGCGGAGGTGCGCATCGCCCTCAAGGACACGGACGGCATGATCAACAAGACCGACAAGGCGTACAAGCGGTGGGCGGCCGGGTTCATGGTCACCTGCCAGGAGTTCGATGCAACGGACGTGGGAAAGCTCTCGGATGCCGAGCTGGAGAAGCTGCACCGGGACTTCGAGAAGGCTTTCCGCAAGCACTACGAGCTCATCCGTTACGGCATGGTGACGCATTCCATCGGAACCAACCTCATCATCAAACGGCTGCTGACCGACTGGCTCGATGACCGTTCAGGGGAGCTGTACTCCAAGCTCATCTCCGGGCTGCCGGACAACAAGACCATCAAGACCAACATCGCCCTGGCCAAGCTGGCCGCGGCGGCCAAGAGGGAACCGCTGGTGCTGGAGTATCTGAACCAGCTCCGACCCGCCTCCTTCCTGCAAGTGGTGCGGGAGGACCATCGCTTCAGGGGCTTTCGGATGGAGCTGGACCATTTCCTGGCCGAGTACGGGGTGCGCTCCCATACCCGGGAGCTGTTCTTCCCCCGCTGGGGCGACGATCCTACGCTGGTGGTGGAGATCGTCAAGTCCCTGGCCGCCGCTTCGGACATCGACCTCGAGCGCATGGAGCGGGAGAAGATCCAGGAACGGCTCCGCACCGAGGAAGAGGTGTTCCGGAAGCTCCGACGTTTGAAGGGGGGGATGGTCAAGAGGCCGCTGTTCAAGCTGGTGCTCAAGTATGCCCAGACATACCTGGAGTTCCGGGAGAACCAGAGGTTCTACCTGGACCACATCCTCTTCCGCCAGAGAAGGCTGTTCATGGATTTCGGTCGGCGTTTCCAGGAACGCGGCTGGACCGACCTGCAGGAGGATATTTTCTTCCTTAGCCAGGAGGAGATCTTCCACGTTACCAAGGAAGGCAAGGCGGATGTGAAAGGCGAGGTGCAGCGGCGCCGCAAGGAGTTCGAACGCTGGAAGCACCGCCTCCCGCCCAAGTTCCTCAAGGGCAAGGTGGAGTTCGACGACACGCTGGTCAAGCAAGGCGATCTCCTCAAGATTGTGGGCACCTCCTCCTCCCCGGGCATCGCCAAGGCCAGGATAAGGGTGGTGAGCTCCATCGAGCATCTGTCCGAGGTGCAGGAGGGCGAGATCCTGGTCACCTCGAACACCGATCCCAGTTGGACGGCGGTATTCTCCAAGATTAGCGGTCTGGTCACTGAGACCGGGGGCATCCTGTCCCACGGAGCGGTCGTTTCCCGGGAATACGGCATTCCCGCGGTCACCGCGGTCAAGAACGCGACCAAAATCTTAAAAACGGGGCAGGAGGTAACCCTCGACGGTAATGATGGAATTATCTATCTAGAGGAGATGCGAAATTGAACACGGACGTGATTCATGAGTTTGGAAGCCAAGAAGACTGGAACGAGAGCTTCTACTTCAACTTCTACGACCGCGGACAGGATATCTGCGGCTTCATGCGTATCGGGCTCAAGCCCAACAAGAAAGAGAAGAATGTTTTCTGCTACCTGATGATGCCCTCTGGCCACATCTACGGGCTGATGGGCAACGCGCCCATGGAGAACAACGACCTGGAGGCCCTCGGCCTCAAGTTCAACACGGTGGAGGACGAGAAGGCCTGGAAGCTCTCCTTCGACGGGGAGCTGCACGACGCCCACAAGGAGGGAGAGATGGAGAAGGTGCACTTCGAGCTGGACTGGACCTCTCTCAACCCAGTATTCGATTATCGCGAGTCCGTCGGTTCGGAGAAGGAGAAGGCGGCCCAGGCCGTGGCCTCGGAGCACCTGGAGCAGTACGGCAAGGCCTCTGGCAGGATCACCCTGGGCAACAAGCTCTATGACCTGACCGCTCTGGGCGAGAGGGACCACTCCTGGGGCGTACGCGAGTGGGGCGCCGCGCTGAAATGGCTTTGGATGACCGCGCAGTTCGACGAGGACTTGGCTCTGAACATCACCAAGGTGTGGATGGACGAGAGGACGGTCATCGACGCCGGCTTCATCCACGAAGAAGGCAAGAACCGGCCCATCGTCCGGGTGGACCTGGTCATCGAAGAGACGGAACGAGGCTCGCCAGCATACGTCTACATGGCCGTCTACGACAAGGACGGCGAGGTGCTGGGCGTGAAGGCGAAGGTGGAGAGATGCGCGCAGCTGGCTTTCCCAGGCAAGGATGGAAAAGTGGTGGCGAGAATGCACGAATGCCTTTCCCGCTTCACCGTCTCCGACGGGGACGACGTCGGCTTCGGCATCGTGGAGTACCTCCACCGCAGAAGGTGAACGGCCTTCTCACGGCCGGGAAGCTCGGCCGAATGGTCGAACCTGCTTCATCATGGTCGAGAGGCTGAAAGCGGATGCGAACTCATCGGCAAGCTGCCTCGCCTCTGGCTTCGGCATGCCGTTCTTGACCAGGCTGAGATAGAACTGACGCGCTGAGCGATTGGCCTGTCGCTTCATGCGCAAATACGACAAGCTGATCCTGACCACCAACGAGGGTACTGAGGTGGCCACGATCAGCATGACCTGCCCAGCGGCCTTGTCCTTGGCCATGGACGCGCCTCAGTCGTCGTCCATCTCGCGCCTGACCTTGTTCCGGATGGCCGCGCCGATCTCGTCTCCCGCCCTCCCTCCGCCCATGATGTTCTTCAGCATCCCGCCGATGGAGATGTTGTTCATGTACTCCTTGGTCAATGCGAAGGCCTGGTCACTTGTCATGCCCGCGTCCTTGAGCGCCTTGTAGAACGCCGCCACAGACATGCCGAACTTCTCTCCTTCCTGAGCTCCATAGAGAACCTTGGTTATCTTGTCCAGCAGCTCCGGCACGCTCACCGTCAGCACTTCGAATATCTGCCTCAGTTGCTCCGCATCTGGCACTTTGCCACGTTCATCGTCCGTCATGCATTCACCTCGCCGCCGGGCGGTCTCTCCGCCATCGGCTCCACGACCCCTATACTCAGTGACCACCCTACTTGGACAATCCGAGCACTTGTGACCACTTCCTCACCACCTCCTCGGAGATCTCATAGGTCTTCTCCTTGCGATCCGCTTTCTCCACCACCAGCTTCTCCGCCAGCAGCTCGCCGAGCTTCTCACGCACTATCCTTCTGGACGCGGACCCTCGGCGGGCGTGCAGCTCTTCCGTGATCTCGGATGTGTTCAGGCCGGGCTTGTCCAGCAGGAGGCGCAATATCTCCTTGGAGATGGGGTTCTTGACCTGGGGCAGAATGGTCTCCACGCTCACCACCCCGTACTTCTGGTACAGGTCCATGAGGCGGAAGTAGCGCTGCACGGTGTCCTGGAACATGGAAAGCTGCTGCACCAGCTCCGAGTAGGGCTTGGCCACCTGGCGCAGGGAATCCTCGAGCTGCGCTATCCTTTGCGACAGCTCCTCGATCTTCTGCGCCTGTTCGTCCTCCGCCACGTCCTCAGCATGTCCTAGATACGATTTTAAGTTTGATGTGCATCCTTGAGATGGCATGGGAGCGCAGGAAAAGGACATCCGGGAGCTGGAGGTTAGAGGCGTCTACACCGACGGCGAGAGGCTGTACACGCGCAACTCCGCCCCGGGAGATCGCGTCTACGGTGAAAGACTGGTCAATTGGGATGACATCGAACTGAGGGAGTGGGTGCCGCACCGAAGCAAGCTGGCCGCCTACCTGAGATTGGGAGGTAAGCGCTTCCCATTTCACGAGGGGTCGCGCGTCCTCTATCTGGGAGCGGCGAGCGGCACCACCGCCAGCCACGTGGCCGACGTGTGCTCGCAAGGAAGGGTCTACTGCGTGGAGTTCTCCCAGCGCTCCTTCCGCGAGCTGGTCCCGGTGTGCGAGACCAGGAAGAACATGGTGCCCATCCTGGGGGACGCCACCAAGCCCACCGAGTATAAGTTCATAGTGGACCGGGTGGATATCGTCTATCAGGACGTGGCCCAGAAGAACCAGGCCTCCATCCTGATGAAGAACATGCAGGAGTTCTCCGCCCCTTCAGGCATGCTGGCGATCAAGGCCCGCAGCGAGGATGTGACCCTCGATCCCAGAAAGGTGTTCGAGCGGGCGCGGAGCGAGCTGAGCAGCCGGGGATTCAAGGTGCTTGAGGTGGTAGAGTTGGAGAGATTCGAGAAAGACCACGCGATGATGGTGGTGGAACGGACATGAAATGGGTCTACAGTATCGCTTTCCTGGACGAGCGCTTCGTGATGGTCTTCAATCCTACCCGCGGAGGATGGGAGATGCCCGGCGGACGGGTGGAGGATGGGGAGGATGACGAGAAGGCAGCCGTGCGCGAGGTCCGGGAGGAGTGCGGCTGTGTTCTCGTGCCCTATGCGCAGAAGAAGCATCGGGACGGTCTCGTTTTCGTCGGCAACCTGGAGTGCCCCATCGGCAAGGCGGAGATGGATTGGGCCCTGTTCTCGCAGCTGCCCAAGGAGCTGGCCTTCCCCGACGAGGAGTACCAGGAGCTGCTGGCCTGGGCGCGAGCGGAGCGGGACAAATGGACAGATGGGCGCACGCGTTTCCGCAGCGAATTGGATTGACCGGAGCGCTCAAACCTTATATACCAGAATGGAAATGGGCAGTTTGCTTCGCCGCCATATCTGAAACGCCTTAGCTCAAGAATCCAGGATGATGATCACATGGCAAAGATGCATGCGAGAAGGAGGGGCAAGTCCGCGTCCTCCAAGCCTCTGGTGACGGAGAGCCCTGAGTGGGTCCCGGTGCCCAAGGACGAAATCGAACAGATGGTGGTCAAGCTGGCCAAGGAGGGCATGACCGCCGCCAAGATCGGCATAGTGCTCAGAGACCAATACGCCGTGCCGAGCGTCCGCTTGGCCACCGGCAAGACGATGTACGATATTCTGGAAGCGAACGGCCTGAGGCCGGCGCTCCCCGACGACCTGGTGGCGCTCATGAGGCGGGCCATCAACGTCAACGGCCACATGGCCGAGAACAAAAAGGACATGGCCACAAACCGCAACCTCCAGCTCATCGAGTCGAAGATCCGCCGCTTGGTGAAGTACTACAAGCGCAACGAGATCCTTCCCCAGGACTGGCAGTACTCCCTGAAGAACGCGGAGCTGCTCATCGAGTGAGGGCGGAATGGACGGAGAGCCGCTCCCTCAACCCCTCTTTTCCCTTTTATCCAACGCGGCACAGGAGGTCTCCCGCCAGAGCGAGGTGGTGGTGCTATCCCACTACGACGCCGACGGAATCTCCGCTGCCGGCATTCTCTGCAATGCTCTGCTGAGAGCGAACAAGCGCCTGCACCTCACCCTGGTAAAAAGCTTGGACGATGCCACCATCAAGGAGGTGGGCGAAGGGGCGAAATGCCTCATCTTGGCGGACATGGGTTCCGGCAATCTCCCCGCACTGGAAGCGCTTGGCGCCAAGGTGGTGGTGCTCGATCATCACAAGACGGTGGGCGATTCCACCAAGGTCCTGCACATCAACCCCCACCTCTTCGGCATCGAAGGCATGGCCTCCGGTTGCGCCGGGGCGGTGAGCATGCTCTTCGCCCTAGCCATGGACGAGAGGAACTGGGACCTGTTGCCGATCGCTTTCGCTGGAATAATCGGAGATCGACAGCATATCAGAGGGTTGAGCGGCATCAACCTCTACCTGCTCCAGAACGGCCTCCAAAGGCATTTGGTGGAGGTACGATCTGGCTCCCTGCTGCCCGAGGGCAAGTTGGCCGAGTCCCTGGCGGACCGCAACGACCCCTACATGATCGGCGTGAGCGGTGACCTGGAAGGTGCCAAAGCGTTGCTGAGAGAGGCCAAGATCCCCGAGGATTCCTCGTTGGAGCAGTTGAACGAGAATCAGAGGCGAGCGCTCTCCTCGTTGGTCGCGCTGCACTTGCTGAAGCAGGGCTGCACCACCAGCGCCCTAGAGGAGCTCATCGCCGAGCGCTACTTCTTCCCCTCCTGGAATCTCTACGGGGAAGATTTGGCACAGCTCCTGAACGCCTGCGGGCGCACGGATAAGGAAGGGATCGGAGTGGCTCTGACCCTCCGGGACGCCAAGGCCCTTTCGGCGGCGGAAGAGCTGAGGCGGCAGTACAAGGATGCCATCATCTCTGCCATGAAGGCGATCATCAAGAAGGGCGTCACCCGGATGCAGAACATCCAGTGGTTCGAGAGCACCAATACTTCGCTCTCCGGCGTTCTGGCGGGGCTGACGATGCAGTTCGTGGGGGACTGCGATAAGCCGACCATCACACTCTCGATCCATCATGACGTGATCCGGGTATCCTCCCGGGCCAGCTTCCGCATCCTGGAGAAGGGCGTGGATTTGGCCGTGGCCCTGCGGGAAGCGGCTCAGTCTGTGGGAGGAGTCGGCGGCGGTCATGCGGTGGCAAGCGGAGCCACCATACCCAAGGGAAAGGAGACGGAATTCCTAACTAGATTGGATTCCATCGTAGGCGATCAGAAGGCCAAGAAAGCGGCCCTCAAGCCAATCTAATCCCGCCAGGTCACATCCACTTCATCGGTGCGGTATCTCTGATTGACAACGGTCTCATCGATGCTCATCCTTACCCCAGCGAGATGCATGACCAGCCCCGTCCAAGCTATCATTGCCCCATTGTCCACGCACAGCGAGCGGTCCGGAACGAACATCTTCGCTCCTCGGTCCTGGGCCATCCTATCCACCATCTCCTGCAGGCGCTTGTTCTGTACCACGCCTCCGCCCAGGAGCACCTCGTTCTTCTCCACGTGCGCCATGGCCCTCTCCGTCACCTCGGCGAGCATGGCGAAACAGGTCTCTTGAACGGAGTAGCATATGTCCTCGATGCTCTCCCCTTTGTCTCTGAACGCGAGGCAGGCGGTGAGTATGCCAGAGAAGGCCATGTCCATGCCTTTGACGGAGTAGGGGATGTCGAGCAGCTTCTTACCGTCCTTCGCCGCCTTCTCAATCTTCGGACCGGCGTAATATCCCAGCCCGATCTCTCGTCCGAGCTTGTCCAGCATATTGCCGATGCCTATGTCCAGGGTCTCGCCGAAAATGCGATAGCGGCCGTTGGCGAAAGCGATGACCTGGGTGTTTCCTCCCGACGCATAGAGAAGCACCGGGTCCCTGGCAGGCGTCTTGATGCGCCCGATCTCCAGGTGGGCGATGCAGTGATTCACGCCCATTATGGGGGTCTTGAGCTTGAGGGACAGTGCACGAGCGGCCGTGGCCACGGTGCGCAAGCATGGCCCCAGGCCCGGGCCTTGAGAGAAGGTCACGAGCTCGATGTCCTTCAGCGAAAGGTTTGCCGCCTGGACCGCCTTGGCGATCATCGGCACCACGTGCTCGGCGTGATGGTTGGCCGCTTCCCGGGGATGTATTCCTCCGGTCTCCGGCTTATACATCTTAATCTCGTTGGCTAGAACGCAGCCTCGCTCGTCGACGATGCCCACGCCCACGGTGTGCGCCGTGCCCTCGATGCCTAGCGCGATCATCCTGCTGGTGAGATTGGCTAGGAGTATTAAATGCCGTCGCAGCCTGCGACGGACTTGAGCTTCTGCAATATGTTGATGGCGCCCTCGACGACCTGGTCATCGACCACCAGGATGGGGGTGTACTTGCTGAGCAACTCGTAGTAGGCGGCCTCGGCCATTCCGTCGGCGGATTCCATGTCCAAAATGTTCACCTTCAATCCTGGAGGCAGGCGTTCCTTCACGTAGTCGCACTTCTCGCAGCCGGGCTTGGTGAAGAGTAGTATCTCTGGCATCCCATTACCTCTTTGCCGAAACCGATTCAGAGATAAAAGGACTGCGCAACAACATAAACCTGGTTAGCGAATGAAGGGTGTGAGGATGAGGACGGAAACATCGACCACGGAACGATTCAGTGGCAGAGCGCGTTCCTATGCCAAAGGCCGACCGCAGTACCCTGGCGAGCTCTTCGAACATCTGCTCCGGGCGAAGGCGCTATGGGAGGGTGCGGTCGTCGCCGATATCGGATCGGGCACTGGCATCTTCACCAGACAGCTGCTGGAAAGAGGGATGAGGGTCTTCGGCGTGGAACCGAATCGGGACATGAGGTCGATAGCGGAGGAGGAGCTTAGAGACGAGCCAAGGTTCTACAGCGTGGCGGGGAAGGCCGAGGAGATACCCCTGCCTCCTGAGACCGTTGATGCGGTCACGGCGGCGCAGGCGTTCCATTGGTTCGACCCCTTGCCGGCAATGAGAGAGTTCCGGAGGATCTCCAGGCCGGGGTCATACCTCATCCTGGTGTGGAACGAACGGATGGGAAAGGAAGAGGCGTTCGACGAGGCGTACGCCCGGCTGGTGGACGATTTTGAGAAAGGAAGGGGGGATATAGAGAGCAAGAAGAAACGTCCAGAGCGGATGTTCGGGGATCTGCCGTTCGAGCATTTGACCTTCTCATTCGAAAGGGGGCTGGGGCTCGAGGAGCTGTGCAACCTGGTCAGCTCGGTCTCCTATCTGCCTGCTCCCGGTGAGGCGAAGCACGAGGAGATGATGAATCGCCTAGTCGAGATCTTCGAGGCTCACCAAATCAAGGGCGCGGCGCGAATGCACTATCGAACGCACTGCTGTCTTGGCCGCATCTGGTCGACGCTGAACGATGACGCTCAGAGGCCAGCGAAAGGCATATAGTGTCGAAAAGGTTACAGCAGAATCCACAGGGGCTCATGGTCTAGCGGTTATGACGTCTGCTTGACACGCAGAAGTTCGCCAGTTCGAATCTGGCTGAGCCCACTCATTCTCCACATCGCCTGCCGTTTCTGAGTATCAAGAGATCTGTCCACAGAGGAGGTGAAGGTCGATCTCATCCATATGGCCACAGACTCTACTGCCACCACCCGTAGGTAGCGATGCATGACATTCACGTTCCCGATGCTCCGACCTCTCTGAAAGCATAATATGCGACGCAACGGGATGGTTGCTCCATGGCGGACGAGAAGATCCTTACGAAGCATCCTCAGGGGAAGAAGGGTGTCAACATCTCCAAGGACAAGTATGACCAGATGCGCCAGGTCATCCTTGACTGTCTTAGGAACAAGCCTCTGAATCACATGGAGCTAACCCGGTGCGTGGAATCGAGACTGGAAAGCAAGTTCGAAGGCTCGATACCCTGGTACGCGGAAGCGGTGAAGCTGGACCTGGAGGCAAAGAAGGCAATAGAAAGGGTGAGGACCAAGGACGCCCAGGTGTATCGCATCAAGAGATAGGCGCCGGTCCGGTTGAGGCGTGATCAGGCTTGCCGAGGAGGAGGACTAGCCCTTCTCTTCCTTGTCCTCGCCGCTCTCCTCTTCCTCATCCTCTTCGTCCTCCTCATCATCAGGGAAGGTCAGGAAGGCCTCTAGCCTATCCTCGAGCTCCACCAGAGTCTCAAGGGCCTTCTTCTTCTGGCCCTTCTCCACCATCTCCCGGATGTCGCTGATGCAATCCAGGACCAAGACCATCTCCTCGTCGATCTCGTCGAACATCTCGTAGAGGCTGTGCATCTCCGAACGCTCCATGCTTGGGGATTGGAACGGGGCATAAAAAACGTGCGGTCTTGAGTTCGCCTTGCCCAATGCACGTCCAGGGACCAAGGCTTACAGCCCTGGCTCGATGACGTACTTGCAGAAGTTGAAGCCGGAACCGAACGTCTCCGCCTTGGTTACCCTTGCTGGTATGCCCATGCGCGATTCGAAAATGGCCTCGAGGATGCCCTCGTTCATCAAGCAGAGGGTCTTCCCCACGTCCGGCGCCTTGGAGCAGTCGTACTCGTCCTTGATGATCAGGGTGACGGGATGCAGCGCGTAGACGTTCACCTCGCCCAGTTCGTGCTGCTTGAAGAACTCCTTCACTTCGGTGATGATGCCCTCCACGTTGTTGGACTTCATCCGCTTGGAGATCTCCCGCCCTATCTGCCGGCCTATATCCTTGAGCACCGGGTCCATGTTGAACCCGATGGCCTCCATGCCAATGACGATGGAACGGACGACCCCTTTGAGGAATGTGCTTGGCGTGCCGATGCTGCGGGAGATGGTGTTCTCCACCTGCTTCATCAGGTCCTCGCGCGGCACCACCGAGCTGCCGATCGGCCTGGAGACCAGATAGAAGATCTTGCGCCGATTGTCGTTCGGGTCGTCCCGGTAGCCGATAAGGCCTTCCTTGACCATCTTGTCCAGGTGTACCGACAGAGTGGACTGGGCCTTGCCGGTCAAGACGGCGATCTCGCTCAGGCTCAGGTCCCTGCGTTGCAGCTCGCTAAGGATTTTCTGCCTCACGGGGTTGGAAATCTGCCGTAGACCAGTCGACGTCGAATATACATCGAAAGCGTCGGTCTTCTTCTCGTTCATAGTCCCAAGCGACCCGGCAGGGTTCAAATGCATTAGGCGATATTAAACCTCGGCCCTGCCCGAATGCAATCTTTTTCTATGGCCTAGCGGGTTTATCCCCGGTGAGCGTCTGAGGATCGTCACTGGCGAAGGCGCCAAAGAATTCAGGGCGGTTTGGCTCGAGGGAGCGGAGGTCAAGATGATCGACCAGCGCCTCCTTCCCCATCGATTCGAGATCGTTTCGTTCCGTTCCGAGGAGCAGGTGGCGGAGGCTATCCGCAACATGACCGTGCGCGGCGCTCCGGCCATAGGCGTGGCGGCGGCCTACGGAATGGCTTTGGCCTCGATGAACGGAAGGGATGCGGATGAAGCGGGCAAAGTGCTCAAGGCCTCCAGACCGACCGCCTTCGACCTCTTCTTCGCCGTGGACTTCATGCTGGAACGCATCCGAGCGGGGGAGGAGGCCGGCAAGGTCGCGGAACGCTATGCGGAGCGCATCGTAGACAAGTGCCGCTCCATCGGAGAGCAGGGCGCCAGGCTTATCAAGGATGGAAGCAAGATCATGACCCATTGCAACGCCGGTGCATTGGCAACGGTGGACTACGGCACGGCGCTCGCACCCATCCGGGTCGCTCACCGACAGGGCAAGAGAATATTCGTCTACGTTTCAGAGACCAGGCCCCGGCTCCAAGGCATGAAGCTCACCGCCTACGAACTGAGGAACGAGGGCATACCGCACAGCATCATCGTCGACGGAGCATCCGGCCACTTCATGCGCAAGGGAGTGGATATGGTCATCGTGGGAGCGGACCGAGTGGCCTTGAACGGAGATTTCGCCAACAAGATCGGCACCTTCGAGAAAGCGGTCCTGGCCAAGGAGCTGGGCATCCCCTTCTACGTGGCCGCGCCCATTTCCACTTTCGATTTCGCCCTTGAGAGCGGCAAGGACATCGTCATAGAGGACCGGGCAGAGGAGGAGGTGACCTTCTTGGAGGACGTGCAAATCGCGCCGGAGGGCAGCCATGCCTTGAACCCCTCATTCGACATGACACCCCATCGGTACGTGGCAGGTTTCATCACGGAGGTGGGCGTTCTCGTTCCGGATGAGATCACCAGGGTGAAGGGGGCCAGGATATGAAGATCGAATGGGAAGTGCGAAGGGACATCGTGCGCTATGGGAAGATGCTCTACGAGCGCAAGCTGACCGTTGGCACGTCAGGCAACATAAGCGCCCGGGTGAGCGACGACGCCATGGTGATCACCCCCTCGGGCGCATGCAAAGGCATGATGCGCGAGTACGATCTGGTGCGCATGGATATCTTGGCTGGGAGGGTCACTTCCGGAGGCAAGCCTTCCATGGAGACCCCGTTCCACCTGGAGATGTACCGCTGCCGGGAGGACGTGGGGGCAGTGGTCCATTGCCACCCCTTGTTCTCGACCATCCTAGCATGCGCAGGGGAGAAGCCACGCCCGGACCTGACGCCGGAGGGTCTGATGGTCCTGGGCGCGGAGGTGCCCCTGGTACCCTATGCCACCCCAGGAACGGAGGAGCTGGCTCGGCGTCTGCGAGAGACATCGACCAAGGGCAACGCCTTCCTCCTGGAGAACCACGGGGCCATCGTGGTCGGCCGCGACCTGGGCGAGGCGTTCTACCGCATGGAGACCCTGGAGTTCCTGGCGGAGCTGCAGGTCCGAAGCGCCGGTACAATGGGATTGAGATCCTTGCCCAAGGAAGAAGCGGATAGGATCCTAGCACTTATGGCTAAGGAGAAGTGAGGGGAATCTATGATCATCGTCACCAAATGGTTCGGGGTCTTCCTGTGCGATAAGGAGAGGGTGCGGAAGTCCACCCTCTTCGAGAAGGAGCACAAGCTCATCGCCTCCAAGCTGGCCTTGGTGCAGCGGGGTGAGATACTGCCTGAAGAGGCGCAATTGGCGGGCAAGAGGGTGCAGGTGGCCGATCCTCGGCTTTCCAAGCTGGGGAAGCCAGTGGTGTACGATTCCTCGTACATCAAGCCCGAAGACTACGGTTTTTCCATGGAGCTGATGCAGCAGGTAATGGTGGAGCTGGGCAAGGTCCGCACTCGGGAGCCAGTCAGGCCGGACAGACACGTCGTGCAAGCGATCCGGGCTATCGATGACCTCAACGAGAACATCAACATCATGAGCGAGCGGCTGCACGAATGGTATGGATTGCACTTCCCGGAAATGGCCGACTACGTGAAGGATGCGGAGTACGCCCAGCTGATCGCTCGCCACGGGGAGAGGGAAGAAATCCTCAAGGCCATTGGCGTGCAGCTAGAGTCGGTGGGGGCGGAGCTCTTGGACGAAGACGTCTCGGTGGTGCAGGACCTTGCATTGTCGCTGGCGGAGCTCTACGAGACCAAGGCCAAGCTGGAGGTGTACGTGCAGAAGCGCATGGAGGAGACCGCTCCCAACCTGACCGCCCTGCTCACCGCCAATCTAGGCGCGAGGCTCATCTCCCTGGCGGGAGGGCTGGGCCGATTGGCCACCCTGCCCTCGTCCACCGTGCAGCTCCTAGGGGCGGAGAAGGCCATGTTCTTGCATCTGCGCTCAGGAAAAGCGCCACCAAAGCATGGCATCATCTTCCAGCATCCAGCGGTTCACAGGGCGCCGTATTGGCAGCGGGGGAAGGTGTCTCGCACTCTAGGCGCAAAGGCGACCATCGCGGCCAGGGTGGACTTCTACAAGGGCGAGTTCATCGGGGAGCGCCTGAAGGCGGAGATGGAGAAGCGGGTGGAGGAGATCAAGCAGAAGTACCCCGAGCCGCCCAAGAAGGGAAGGGGCAGGGAGCAAGCCAGCGGTGAGCGCCGTCAGGCCCACTACAAGAAGCGCACCTGAAAAAGTATTTAAACGCCCGCACTTTTCCCTCACCGATACCTATGTCCTGGAACCAAGCCGAGGTCAGGGAGCTCAAGGAAGGCCGATACGTCAACATCGACGAAGAGCCCTGCAAGATCATTTCCATTCAGACCTCCAAGCCCGGTAAACACGGCGAGGCCAAGGCCCGCATCGATGCCGTCGGGCTGTTCGACGAGAAGAAACGCAGCATCGTGCACCCCGTGACCCACAAGGTGCAGATCCCCATGATCGACAAGCGCAAGGCGCAGGTCCTAGCCATCGGTGGCAAAGAGGTCCAGCTGATGGACCTGGATAACTACGAGAACTTCTCCCTGAGCATCCCGGATGAGTTCCAGGGCCAGCTTCACCCCGGCGAGGAGATCATGTACATGATCGCCATGGGAAGAAAGAAGATAACCAAGGTGTAGGTAGTCCACATGGTGCTTCGCGGGATCAATTTTGCCTTCGCCACCGCCAGCTTCGAGAAGGCGGAGTTCGTCATCGTGGGCGTGCCATTCGATCGCACCACCTCTTTCCGGCCAGGTGCGCGGGCCGCTCCCAACGCCATCCGGGAAGCATCTAGCAACTTCGAACCCTATGTCTTCGAGCACGACCTGCTTCTGACAGACGTCAACGTGCATGACGCTGGCAACATCGAAGACTGTGGCTCATCGGAGGACATGGTCCGGGAGACCAAGCAGGTCGTAGCCTCCATCGTCAAGGCGGGCAAGTTCCCCATCGTGATGGGTGGGGAGCATGCCGTCACCATCCCAGCGGTCCAGGCCTTCCAGGATGTAGGGGTCATAACCATCGATGCTCACCTGGATTTCCGGGACGAGTACATGAACAACAAGCTCAGTCACGCCTGCGTGCTGCGCCGGAACGCGGACCACGTGGGCATAGAGAACGTTCTCGCCTTCGGGGTGCGCTCCATCTCCATGGAAGAGAAGATGGCCAAGATGCCGGAGTACATCGACGCCTACACCATCCATGAGGAGGGCGTGGAGAAGGCGTTCAAGCGGGCGCTCAACATGATCCGCCGGGAGAACATCTACTTCTCTCTGGACGTCGACGGCATCGACCCTGCCTACGCACCTGGTACGGGAACGCCAGAACCGTTCGGGCTCACCTCAATGGACGTCAAGAAGTGCATCAACATGCTCGGGCCTCGCCTGGTAGGGTTCGACGTGAACGAGGTCTCTCCACCCTACGACAAAGGGAACACCGCCGCTCTGGCGGCCAGAATGATCATCGAGGTCATCTCGGTGGTGCACGGTCACCGCAAAAAGCAGTGAGCGATCATGGACCTGGCGCCGGTGTTCTCTGCTTTCGTTCTCATCGCTCTGACGGAGATCGGGGACAAGACCATGATCGCCGTCATCACCCTCTCCTCCAAGCACTCTCGCTCGACTGTGTTCCTGGGCGCCTTCGCGAGCTAGTGGCACTATCCGCAGTGGGAGTGGTGGGCCAGGTGCTGTTCCAGTACGTCCCTCGACCGATGGTCGAAATGGGGGCGGGGATTTTGTTCATCGTCTTCGGGCTTCTCACCCTCCTCCTTCCAGACAAGAAGGAGGAGGTGAACGCCGACCACAAAGCCAGATGGGGAGGGATTGGTGGCCTCCTTCACCTTGGTGGCGGTCATGGAGCTGGGGGACAAGACGCAGCTGTCCCTAATCGCCCTCTCCGCTCAGTATGGCGATTGGCTGCTGGTATTGCTAGGCGCGGCAGCGGGCTTCGCCCTCGTCACCCTCATTGGCGTCCTGGTAGGTTCGGAGATCGGCAAACGCGTACCGAAGAGGTACGTCAAGCTCGCTAGCGGCGCAATATTCGTAATCTTCGGATCGGTGTTCCTGATCCTGGCTCTTCTCTGATCGCCTGGCTCACTCGTCCAAAAGCTCCTTGACCAGCTTCTCGCAACGCTCCGCAATGCGCTTCGCGTCCTCTTCTGTTCTGCCCTCGGAATAGATGCGGAAGATGGGCTCCGTGCCTGAAGGACGGATGAGCGTCCACCCTTCGTCGAAATACACTTTGACGCCGTCGGTCTGGTCCACCCGCTGATCGGCGAATGCCTGGCACACCTGCTGCAGCAATCCCTCCTTCCTGGAATCGGGGCAGCGCACCTTGCGCTTGTCCAATTGGTATGTGGGAACCTTCTTGAGCAGCTCTGACAGCTCCCCTTCGATGGCCAGCACCTCGATCATCTTGGCCGCGGTCATGGCCGCGTCCCGGCAATACTGGTGCTTGGGGAATATCAGTCCGCCGTTCTCCTCTCCTCCGAAGACCGCCCCCAACTCCATCATCTTTCGAGCCACGATGGGAGCGCCCACCCGGGTATAGACCACTTCTCCACCCGCCTCGCGCACCGCGTCCTCCACACAGGACGATGTGGAGACGGGCGTGACCACTATGCCGCCGTCGTTCTCCGCCACCATGGCGGCCGCCACCACGGCCAGGCTCTTGTCCCCGTAGACATAACGCCCTTTGTCGTCGATGAAGATGGTGCGGTCCGCGTCCCCGTCATGCGCTATTCCCAGGTCAGCGCCTGTTTCTTCCACCAAGGACTTGAGGTCCTCCAGATGGTCCTCGGTCGGCTCGGAAGGGTGTCCGGGGAACGTTCCCAGAGGATTGCAGTTCAGGGTCACGGCCCGAACGCCCAGACGCTCCAACAGAACCGGGGTGGAGACCGAACCCGCGCCGTTGGCGCAATCCAATACCACCTTTATGCCCGCCTTGGCGATCGCCTCAACATCCACCTGCTGCAGGACGGCATTCTGATAGGATGCGATCGCCCCTCCCGCCATTCTGATGTTGCCAACCCCTCTCCAGTCCTGGATGGCGAAGGCTTGGCTAAAGTAGATGCCCTCGATCGTCTCCTCTTTGGTCCGGGGCATCTCCGTGCCGTCCGCGTCCACGGCCTTGATGCCGTTGAACTCCGGGGGATTGTGGGAGGCGGTGATCATGACCCCGCCAGCGATGCGGTTCGTCTTCACGAAGTACTGCAGGGCCGGAGTGGGTAGCAGTCCCAGGTCGAGCACCTCCGCTCCGGCGGACATCAGGCCCGCCAGCACGGCGCTCTTCACCATGTGGGCTGAGGTGCGGGTATCGGTCCCGACCGCCACCCGTCCCTTCATGTAGGTGCCGATGGCCTTGCCCACGTCCATCGCCAGCTCGGGCGTCATGTCCTCGTTGATGACGCCCCGCACCCCGTTCGTTCCGAAGAGTCGCTCTGCCATGTCCCTACCTTGCCTTGTGCCTCTGGGCTATGACCAGGATGTGGATGATGTCCGCAGCGTCCTTGCACTTGTCAGCCGAGTTCTCGATGCCGTGCAGGATATCGCGCATGAGGTAGATGGCCTTGGGATCGATGTCGGCGAAGAATATCTCCTTCTTGGTGGAGAAGTACATCTCGTCCAGGATGTGCTCCTGTATCTCCACCCCCCTCTCGTACTTGATGACCAGGTCCTCGTCCACTCCCAAGTTGTCGATGCTCATCTTCAGCTGCTTGGCGGCCTTCTCCAGCTCCGCGGTCATGGCGCAATACTTATTCCAGAGGGTCACCGGCACGTTCACCTTGGCCTCGATGACCAACTGCAGGTTCATACCCGCCTCCTTGGCCCAGTCGGCGACATAGTCCATGCGGCGGATGAGGTGCATGAGGTCCTCCCGCTCCTTCGCCTCCAGGTCGCCCTTGGACAGCTCCGCCGTGATGATGTCCTCCAGGTTGTCCGCCTCCTTCTCGGAGAGCATCTCCCGCTTTATCGCGTCCAGAGCTCTCTCCTCGTCCTCTTTGCAGAGCGCCATGAGCACTCGGTTGAGCTCCGTGGTGGTGTCCGCGACCTTCTGTGCATGATCTCGGATTCCCTTCATCACTACCGATTCCCGGCGCTTTCCGAACCATTCCAGCAACGAACCAGCTTCACTCAAGTTTGACCGCCTCCGCTATGCCTTCTAGTGGCCTGGGATAGACCACCGCTGCCTTTCGATTCACCGTCAGATACACCTCTTGCCCTTGATGATATAGCTTTCCTTCCGCCGCCGGCACATCGAACTCCACTCGGTCCTCGCTTCTCGATTGAGCCACGACCCTCCAGTATGTGCCCATGTATGTGACGTTCTGCACCCTCGATAGCAGTCCATCGGTGAATGGGAAAACGAACTCCGGGCGAACGGAGATGACCACTGCGTCGCCCTCTTTGTGACCACACTCCGTCACCTCGACGGTCGAACCGTCGCGCAGCTCGATCAACGACTTACCTTCGGCCCGACCCTTGACCCAACCCTCCAGGAGGTTCGTCTCGCCCACGAAGTTGGCGGTGAATATGTCCTTGGGCTGGGTGTACAGCTGCTCCGGCGTTCCGGTCTCAACGACCCCACCGGCACGCATGACCATGATGCGGTCTGAGACGGACATGGCCTCCTCTTGGTCGTGGGTCACGTGCACAGTGGTCAGTCCCAAGGCCTTCACGATACGCCTCAGCTCGTAGCGCAGGTCCACGCGCACCCTGGCGTCCAACGCGGAAAGCGGCTCGTCCAGAAGCAGGAGCTTGGCGCCCGTGGCCAAGGCCCGGGCCAGTGACGCCTTCTGCTGCTCTCCTCCGCAGAGCTCGGACGGGAACATCTCCATCTTGTCGAGCAGCTTGACCAGCTCCAGGTATCGCTTGGCAACCTGTCCCTGCTCCTCCCTGGGCAGATCCTTCACGCGCGGGCCGTAGGAGACGTTGTCCTCCACATTCAGATGAGGGAAGAGGGCGATGTTCTGGAAGACGTAGCCCACGTCCCGATCCTCGATGGGGACGCCTCGCATCTCCCTCCCTCCAATCCAGACCTCTCCTTCGGTCGGCTCCAGGATGCCGGCGATGATGCGAATGAGCGTGGTCTTGCCGCATCCCGACGGACCGAGGATGGTGACGTACTCTCCATCGGCTATGGTGAGGTCGACCTCATCCACCGCCCGCAGCTTGCCGTAGCGCATCGTCACCCTCTTAAGCTCCACCTGCGGCATTATTCCACCCTCAGCTCCTCCTCCAGTCCGCCCGGAGGCACGGGGAATACGCTCGCTTTTTCCGCGCTCCACTTGATCTGCACCTTGTCTCCCTTGCTCAGCTTGCCCAATCGCCAGGAAGGCACCTTGGCAGCGAAGCGCCCCAACTCCCCCACGTCCAGATCGATGTGCAGATTGCGACCCTCGAAGAGAATGCGCTCTACGCGTCCTTCGAAGAAGCCTTCCCCCTCTTTGGAGATCTCGGTGTTGCCTACTTTGACGGCCACCACCACATTCTCCCCCTCGCGGCAAGAGCAGGGCTGGGCCATGACCGACCTTCCATTCTCCCCCCGGACCTCAGTGGCCTCGCGCTTGGCGCCCACCTTGCCCACGAAGAAGTTGGACTGCCCGACGAAATTGGCCACGAAGGGGGAGACGGGATTGTCGAAGACCTCGGCCGGGCTCCCGACCTGGATGATCTTTCCTCCGCGGATTACGGCGATGCGGTCGGCCATGACCAGGGCTTCGTCGTGGTCGTGCGTGACATGGACGGTGGTGATGCCCAGCGATTTCGCCAGCGACCTCAGCTCCTGCCTCAGGCTGATCCTCAGCCGGGCGTCAATGGCCCTCAGGGGCTCGTCCAGGAGGAGCACGTCCGCACCGGAGGCCAGGGCGCGAGCCAGCGCCGTCCTCTGCTGCATGCCCCCGCTCAGCTCCTTCGGGTAGGCGTCCGGGCGATGGGTGAGCCTGACCAGGTCCAGCATCTCCGTCAATGTCCTCTTCTTCACCTCATCTGGCACATCCTGGATGTCCGGCCCGAAGAGGATATTCTTCGCCACCGTGAGTTGGGGGAACAATGCGTAGGTTTGAGAGAGCATGACCGCCCGGCGGTTCTCCGGCTCCTCCTCGTTCATGACCTTGTCGTCGAATGTTATCTTGCCCTTGTCTGGCTTAGTAAGCCCGGAGATGATGCGCAACACCGTGGTCTTGCCTGCACCAGTGGGCCCGAGGAGACAGAGATACTCGCCGTTGCGCACCTCCAGGTCCAGGTCGTCGGCCGCCTTGATATCGCCGTAGCGCTTCCCGACGCCCTCCAACTTTATGGTGGGCATCTAGTCCCTCCTCCTCTTCCTGACCATGTAACGGAGCGCTAGCATGAACGCATAGGAGATGACGATCAGCACGATGCAGGCCAATGCCGCCGAGTAATAATCATGCGCCTGGACCAGGTTGACGATGAAGTTGGGGGCGGTGTTAGCGCCTTCCACCACCGCTCTGGTCGCGCCGGTCTCCCCCAAGCTCCTGGTGAAGGCCATGATGGCCCCAGCTAGAATGGAGCTAGAGATCACAGGGTAGAGCACACGCCTGAAAGCCTGGACCGGCTTCGCGCCAAGCGTCCGGGCCGTCTCCTCATAGACCGGGTCGACCTCCTCCACCGCCCCGGTGACGCTCCTCACCATCAGCGGATAGGTGAAGGCGATGTGCGCCAGAATGACCAGTACAATACCGACCGCGCCATTGACTGGCTGCCCGCCTGCCCAGAACAAGCCCAAGGAGTAACCGAGGGCGACGGTGGGCACGATGAGCGGCACATTGACCAATATGTCCAGGGTCTCAGGGAGGCGTTTCGACCGCCCCCGGGCGATGTACAAAGCCAGCGGCACCCCCAACGCCAGGTCGATGACCGTGACCACACCAGCCACGATGAACGAGTAGAGCAGCGCCTCCCCGAACATGCCCCAGTTCATCGGCTGGCTGGGCGTGGCCGTCAGCACATAGGTGAAGATGAAGAAGGAGGGGATGAGGACGATGAAACTCAGGAACAGTATGGAGGAGAAGTCCTTGGCCTTCGGCGCCAAGCCCCTTGACAGTATCTTCTCCGGTCGTGGCCATATCTTGCGTATCGGCAGGTGCGCCCTCTTCACTATGATCGCCATGACCGCCAGCAGGGCGAGCGCCAATACTATGAGTATGATGCTGATGAACGACAGCTCGGGAATCAGCGCAGGGTTGGTGATCGAGTTCTTCTTCACCTCGTCGATGAGCGTCGGCGCGGTGTAGAACAGCTTCTGAGCCCCGACCGTGGTCAGCGCCACCACCGTTCCTCCGGTCTCGCTCAGGCTCCTAGCGAAGCAGAGGATTATGCCGGTAACCAAGCCCGCCCGGAACAGCGGGAGGGTGATCGTCCGAGCCGCTGTCAGCTTACTGGCCCCTAACGTCCGGCCAGCGGTCTCGTAGGTTTGGTCGATCTGCTCCAAGATCGCCGCTAGGGAGCGTACCATGTACGGATAGGAGAAGACAATATGCAACAATATGATGAGGAGGAATGGCGACCCGATGATGTTCAACCCCAGGGGGTTCGTCAGGTCTGCCGGGGTGATGCCCCAGAAGATGGCCGCGGAGAAGCCCAGGGCGGCCGTTGGCACCGCCAGGGGCATGTCGATGAGCGTGTCCAGGAACTCCTTGCCCCGGAACTTCTTCCTGACCAGCATCCAAGCCATCGGCAATCCGACCAGGAAGTCCACCAATGTCACGATGCCAGCGATCTCGAAGGAATTGGCGATCGCCGTCCAGATCTTTTGCATCTCCGCCGGGTCGTTGAGGACCGTACTTTGGATGTCGCCCCAGTTGGTGAAGGCATAGGAGAGCACGAAAACTGTGGGAATGATGACGAAAACGAGGAAGAAAAAGATGATGAAGGCGAGCCAGCCCTTGCGGAATCGCCTCCTACTGATCAGCTCCGTCGCTTTTTCAAGCCAACTCATCGGCACACCGGATGCTTATGTCTAGGGGAAAGAGTGGCGCAATAGATAACAATTTCAGTTTCCCGCGGGCACCTACTTGGTGGCCATTATGGCATCCGCGACTCTCTCGCCCTCTCCCACCTTGAATCCGGGCCCTATGATCGAGTTGACGACCTTCGAACCTGGCCCTAGGACAACGCCCTTCATTATCAAGGAGTTCACCACCTCCGCTCCCTCTCCAATGCTGACGCAGGGCTCGATGCAGGCGTACGGCCCTATCCTGGCCCCTTTCGTGGCCACGCTCCTCATTAAGCTGGGAGACAAGAAGGTGCAGCCAGAGTCCGGTTTCATAGTGGGCGCCGGCTGCGGCTCGATCTCCAATAATTTTCTCTGGGCGGCCAGGAGATTCTCCCTGGTGCCGCAGTCCATCCAATGCCCGGTGAACTTGTGGCCGAAGAGGCCATAGTCCAAAATGGCCGGGAACACCTCCCTTTCCAAAGACACCACGCCTTTACCAATGTAATCGAGGATCTCCGGCTCGAAGATGTAAATGCCTGCATTGATGAGGTTCGACCGCGCTTCCTCGCGCTTCGGCTTCTCCTGGAAGTCCAGCACTCTACTGGAACGGTCCAGCTCCACCACCCCGAAGGCGCTCGGGTCTTCCACCGGCCACAAAGCGATGGTGCCTATGCCCCCTTGCTCGCGATGCTGCTTGAGCATGTGCTTCAGGTTGAGAGAGGCGATGCAATCGCCGTTCATAGCGATGAAGCACTCGTCCAAATGATCGCTGACGTTCTTCAACGCGCCCCCCGTCCCCAGCGGACTGGTCTCGTTCACCAGCACCAACTTCCGGCCGCAGGGGTTGGTGGCGAAATACTCCTCCAAGGCATCGCGCATGTAGCTGACGGCCAGGATGATAGTGTCCACGACCGGAGGCAGCGAGTCCATGATGCGCACCACCAAGGGCTTTCCGGCCACCGGTACGAGCGACTTTGGAACGGAGTAAGTGAGGGGGCGCAGACGCGTGCCCAATCCACCAGCGAGTATGACCGCTTTCATGGCATCGTCAGTTATGGTTCATATCAATAAAGGGTGGATATCACAGAGGAGTTATGCTGACCACGTTGTTGCCGCGCAGGATGACCACGCCCAGACGGCGGGTCTGCTCGGCGGTGCGCTCCTCCGTCTCCTCGAGCACCATATTCATGTACTCGTCGTAGCCGGTGAGCTTGCCCTCCAGCACCCGGTTGTCCTTGAGCAACAGGGATATCTTCTTGTTCGTCGACTTCTCCAGGAGCGCCAGTGGCATTACCATTTCAAATCACTGGTCTCGGAATATTGGCCGGGTGTTTTAAACCTTTGCCCCATGTAACTGTGTTGAATTACTCTTTTATACCCCCATGAGCTGGTTGTAAGCGGCGAACATCTGCTCCGCCTCGCGGAGCATGATGTCCCGCCGCCTGGACATCACGCTCTCTCCAATCACCCGCTTCACCGCGGAGAAGGTCGTCTCCACCTTCCACCGCATGCGATACTGGTGGCGCAGGCGCCACCCAGTCTCCCCGACCCTGCGCCTCTCGCCCACGGCCAGGGAGCGGGCCAGCCCCTTGCCCAGCGACCTGCGCGAGGCGCCGGCCCGCACCGGGATCGCCGCGTCGATCCCGCGCTGGCGCAGGAAGGCGAAGTTGTCCCGGATGTCGTAGGCCGCGTCCGCCAGGACCCGCTTGACCGGTCCAGGCAGGCGGCGCTCCGCCTGCCGCACCAGCTGCGGCAGGAAGCGGTGGTCTGGCGCTCGTTCGTCCGTCACCACCACCCCGACCACGCTGCCACTGCCCACCTCGACCGCCACGTGCGCCTTGATCCAACCCCGGTGCACGTGCCACTTGTCCCGGAGCCACTCGCCCCGGTTCGACACCTTCAGCCCGGGCGAATCGATCGCCACCGCGTACCCCGCCCCGGCGCGGGCGGGGCTTGCGCAGCCGCAACGGCTGCGCCAGGAACCTGCGCCAGATCGTCGAGTGATCGGGAGCGCAGCAGCGCCCCTCCATCTGCCGCAGCGGCAACCGCTGCGCCTGACGCAGGAACGCCAGGAAGCGGAAGAGCGAGGCTGGAAAGGAGTAAGGCCTTCCCCGCTTCCTCCGGTTCATCTGTTCCAGTTCGTCCTCCCAGCCCTCCAGGACGTTCATGCCCAGGAGAGCCTCGCTCCGCCTGACCAGTTGTTCGTTGTACACCGGCCAATTCCTTTTATCCACTAAGGTGCATCCCATCCTCTGTGGCATTTGTTATCCCAAGTGCCTTATCGCCATCCCAGGCGATAAGGCGAATGCCACACCCTCCTTTCACTGGCATTAATGCAACACGCTTCCCCATGTTCGAAAGGGACCAGCGTGGCTCGGCATCGTTTCCGTGCTCAGAGGTAAGGATGGCACATAGGGTATCCTTCTGGTTCGGGTCGAGCGAATCTTCAGACCTGTACGGATTAAGCTCCGACGCGAGAGAGCACTGCGCGCGGATCATCGCACTTGCGTTCTCATTAATCCCTGCCGAGGGTTCTTGGATGATGATTCGACCTTCAATCATCTTGGACGGGATCCATTCGTCCGCCGTCTGTTCCTCCCGCGGCCGCGAAGATCGAACCAAAGTCGATAGACACTTCCTGGAATGAGCAGTAAAGGCAGGTCCACCACCCAAAAGGTCGGGTACTGCCAATAATGGGAGCAGAAGCTATTGAGAAGATTACCATCCAGACAAAGGCCCTGAGCCTTCGCCATGGGAATATACTTCGGATAGCCGCCCTTGATCACGAAGTCCGCTCTCTTCTTCACACCCCTGGAATAGCCAAGGTTCGGCATCTCCTGGAAGATGTCCACCAAACAGAGACCGATGTGTATGAAGGAGCCTCCACCTCCCCACCGTCCCTTGGCAATGCAGAGGCCCAAGGGGGTTCCCTTCAAAATGAAGGCCTGCCGATGGGAGTTGGGGGAAAGGGCTTCCATCGCGTAAGCGAAGTGTATCCAATAGCGGCCGTGGTATCGCTTGAGATTGAGGGCCAACCAGATGCTCCGGTTGACGATGTTGCTCGATAGCAATCCGTTCTTGAAGTTGATCCGGCTGAAGAAGGCGTTGCCGTCCGGACACAGCTCCCCCTCCTCCAAGGTCAAGCTGGCCGAGCCTCCTTCGAAGTTCGCGAATATCAATGCCACGTCGGGATGTTCGTGTATGGCTTCGAGGACCTCATCTATCGCGCCATCCTTCAAATAGTCATCATCGGCGAGAGGCCAGACAAAACGGCCCTTTGCCATGTGCACGATAGTATCAACATTGGCATCGAAGCCGATGTTGGTCTCGTTCTTGTGATACACCACCCTCCCTGGGTACCTCGACATCAGTCCGAGGACCGTCGACTCCGTCTTATCATCGGAGGCGTTGTCAGAGACGATCACTTCCACCAGACCCGCCTTATCCGGTCCCACCTGCGACAGCACGCTTTCGATGGTCTGTCCAATGGTCTCCGCCCCGTTGTATGTGGGCACCCCTATGGTTAGAATGCAGGGTTGATCCTGCACGACACTCTGGTTCGACGTTTGACTTCCTCTCAATATTGGTGACTTGGTAGATGCGATGCCGGCAATAACCGTTTGGGTATTAGTCATCGACCTAAGAGCCACACCAGAGCAACAGAAAAGAACGGGACGAGGCATATCCGCAAGAGCACGATCAGGTCGCTCCGCCTTTCACCAACTGAGCCTCCATCCAGCGCTTGATGTCCTCCTTCCGGGAGGAGGCGATGCCGAAGTATTCGGCGAAGCGCTTGGAGGTGGTCAGAAGGAACGTCTGCCCTTGCCGGTGAGCGGATACCAGTCCCGCCTCGCGCAGCGCCCGCACGTGCTCGTATACCTCCCCTCCCAATGACTTTGCCAGGTCGCTCTGGCGGAGAGGTTGGTTGTAGGCTATGTACGCCGCGGTCTTCAGCACCTCCCGGGGCAGTTCCTTCTCCGCGAACGGTAGGCCGTAAGGGGTGTACTCCTTCCTCAGCTGCATGGCGTAGCGGATACCGATCTTGACCACTTCGATGGAGGAGGCGCGCTCATCATATTCCTTCTTCAGCTTTCCCAGAGCCCTTCGGATGGCGTCTGGGGTCAACTGGGTAGCAGCCTCGATCTCCGCCATGCGCAATGGCCGAGAGGATGCGAAGAGCACCGCTTCCACGGCCCGCACCGGCTCCAAATCACATCACCATGGCCCGCTGCGGCACTTCGGCCGGCTGCCTGGCTTCCTCCATGGTGGCGATGTGCCAGGGGATCTTGATCTCCATGAAGATCTGTCCGAAAGGAAGGTCCTCCTGCCAGAGCGATATCTTGCCGTTCCGGGCCAGGAAGAGGAGAGAGACGAACACCGTCACCCTATCCTCCTTTCCTCCAGAGAACAGGTCGTCAATGGCCACCGGCCCCGGTCCGCATTTCATTATGCGCGTCCAGACCATCTCCACTTCCCGCTCCAGGTCCTCGGAGTGGGACTTGGCATCGAACTTGTCCGGGTTGAGCTTCAACCGCTCGCGAAGACGCTCTCTTTCCTCTTGCCTCTGCGCTTCGTCGCGGGCATCCTCGAAGGCGTCCAGCAACTCGATCAATGAAACCGGCCGCTGGGCCTGATGTCGAACCGCCTCGCACAGGTCCACGCTCTCCGGCACGTCGAAATTCAGGTCGCATTCTTTCTCATCGGAATAGAACTCCCCTAGTGAATCGAAGTCCCAGTCGGAGCAGAAAAGCTCGCGCTGCTCGTCGTTGGCGGCGAGCACCTCCTCGCTCTGCAGCTTGAGTATGCTCCAGGCCATGAAGACCAGTTTGCCGGCGACGATGAAGTTCACCGCGGTCTCCTGCATTCGCTTCAAATAGATGTCCGTGAAGGAGACCAGGTCTATGTCCCAGGGGTCGAAGTTCTGGTTGAGCACCAGGTCGAAGACCAATTGCAGCGAGCGGTCAAGTGGGTCCTTTGGCGCATAGTCCGAGCCCAGGCTCGCTCCCCGGGCCATGTCCAGGTAGCGGTCGAACTTCAGATGTCCATCGTCCTCTCCAATGATGGCCTGGTGGAACATGATATGGTCCAGCACGCCTTCCAGTCCCGGTCCTTCGCTCATGCCGCTCCCTCCGCCTTCTCCTCGGGCAAATGCAGCTGCTCCTGCAGGTCCTTGATGTCGCCCACGTTGGCCTTCATAATCACCTGGCTGATGCCGCCCTCGCCCTTCGTCACCCCGATCAGATGATCGGCCTTGCCCAGGGTCACTTTGCGCAAGGATATCTGCACGAACTGAGCCGTCTTGGAGCATTTCGCCACGCGATGAGCGACCATGTCCGCGTTCACCGCGTCCAGGAACATGTCGATCTCGTCGAGGAGATAGAATGGCGATGGTTGGAACTGCTGGATGGCGAAGACGAACGCCAGGGCGGCGAGCGATTTCTCTCCACCGCTCAGGGCATCCAGGCGCAGCACCTTGCCGTTGCGGGGCCTGACCTTCATCACCAGTCCACCTTCGAACGGTGATCCGGGGTTCTCCAATACCAGCTCCGCCTCCCCGCCTCCCGAGAGCTCAGCGTAAGTGCCTTTGAGGTTCTCGTTGATGGCCACGAAGACCTTGCCCAACGCCTCCTTCTTCTTGTCGTTGAGCTCGTCCATGAGCTTGATGAGGTCCTTGCGCTGCTTGTCCAGTCGCCCGGCCTCCTCCTTCAGTTCATCGTGCCTGGTGAGCTTGGAATTGTAGTCCTCAATGGAACGCAGGTTGACCGCGCCCATGGAGTTGAGCATGGACTCGCATCTGTTGATGGTCTCCTTGATATCCTCCAACGGGGGCAGGGGATAGGTGACTGGCACATTGTAGGAGAGGATCTCCGACTCCAGCTCCTTGAGCCTTTCCTCTGCTGCCACGACCTTGGTCTGCAGCCCGATGGTGAAGTCGCCCGAGGTCTCGATCTTGATCGCCACCTGATCGCGATCGGCTTCTAGCTTGGTCTTCTCCCGGAAGGCGGCGTCGCGCTTGCCGCGCAGACCGCTGACCTCATTGCCCATCGACTCCTCGATCTTCTTCAGGGCGTTGAGCTCGGTGGTGAGCCGCTTCTCCTTCTCCGTTGCCTCGCCCAAGGTCCTCTTCATCTTGGCGATCTTGCCCTTGGCGTCCCGGTCCAGACCCTCAACGTCCTGGAAGCGCTGCTTCAGCAGCTGCAGCTGCGCCTCGGTCGTCTCCTTCTCCGACTTCTCCTTGGCGACCGTCCCGGTCAGCTCGGCGATCTCGCCCTGCAGCTTCTTCAATTTGGATGATAGCTCTTGAGGCGCGATCTCGTTGATGCGCTTGCGTCCGCCGTCGCGCTCGGTGCGGATGCCGTCCGTCTCCTTAGCCAGCGCCTCTACCTTGATGACCGTGGCGGCGATGGAGCGCTCCACCTCAGCCAGTTCCCCGGCCAGTTTCTTGATCTCCGCCTCCGCTTGGGTCTGCCGCTCGCGCATCTCCTTCCGTCTCGAGTCCAAGGCGCCGACCTTAACCCCGTTCGTGGTTCCGGAGGAGTTCGCTTCCCGCAGCACGTTCTCGATGTCCTTGAGGGCGGCCCTCACGGTCACCAGTTCGGCCTGCACCTTCTCCGAGTGCTCGTTGGAGCGGCGCAATTCCTCGGCGACCTCTTCCAGCTTGCTCTTGGCCGATGATCCGAATTTGACCTGCACCCCTTCCAGAGTGCCCCCTACCATGGCGCCCGAGGACTCGATGAGCTCGCCGCTCTGGGTGACCAATCTCACGCCGCCCATGAGCCTTCGCGCCTTGTCCAATGAGTCCACGACCACCGTGTCCCCGAAAACGTACCAGAATGCCGCCCGGTACTCTTCCTTGAAGCGGATGAGATCGATGGCGAACCCCACCGCCTCTTTCTCCGCCAGGAGGGCCTTGCCTCTCGGCTTTCCGTCCAGCATCTTGTTGAGCGGCAGGAACGTTGCCCGGCCCAGGCTGTTCTTCTTGAGGAATTGTATCGCAGTGGCCGCCACTTCATCGTCATCCACCACGATCGACTGCATCCTGTTGCCCGCTGCCACGTTGAGGGCGACCTCATGCTGGGGGTCGACCTCGGCCAGCTGGGCGATGGTGCCATGGATGCCTTTGATCTCGCGACGGTCTCTCGCCTCCAGCAGAGCGCGAACGGCACGGTTGTAGCCCTTGGCCACGTTCTCCGCCGCCTCCTGATCCGCCTTCAGCTGGCTGTATTCCCTCGTCAGGCGCCTGATGGCTTGCTCCAGCTCTTCAGCTGTGCGGCTCAATTTCGTTTCCAGGTTCTTCTTCTGGAAGAGCTCCTCCTGTAGGGACTTCAACTCCTTGGATGAATCCTTATCCTGTGAACGCAGCTCCTTGATCTGGAACTCTGTATCGCTCAGCTCGAAATCTAGGCCCTTCTTCCCTTCCTCGAGGTTGGCTAGATCAGTCTTCAATCGATCTCGGTGGTCCTCCGCCCGCTCCTTCCCGAGGACGAGGGCGTGGCGCTCCTCCTCTTTCTTCTTCAGATCGGCGTCCAGCTCCTCCACCCGCTTGCCCAGGGTCCCAATCTCGCTGTCCGATTCCACCACTTCCTGATTGATTTCGTTCAGCTCGGCCTTCCTCTTGTCCAGTAGGTTGAGGTCCTGGAGATAGCTTTTCTCCGCTTCCTCCAATTTCTTCTCCAGCGAGCCGAGCTGCTTCTCCAGCCCGCCCTTCTCCTGGAGCTTCTCCTTCAGGGCTTCCTGCAGCTCCTCCATGCCGGTCTTGGCCTGAGAGGCCTGCTCCTGCGCTCGGGCGATGTCGATCTTGGCCGAGTCCGTCTTCTCCTTCAGCAGCTTGAACTCGCCGCCGCTCTTGGCGTCGATATCCCGCTCCAGCTGCGCCACCTTCTCTTCCACGCCCTTGACCTTGTCTGACAGCTCCTGTTTCCTCAGTTTGAGGTTCTCGATCTGCCTGGCATATTCGGACATCTGGCGCTTGACCTGCTCGATCTCTGTCAGGGCAGACTCCTTCTTCTTGTGCGCCAGCTGCGCCTTGGAAAGCGTCAAACGGTCCCGCGCCTCCAGGTATTTGAGGGCCGAGGTACGCTCCTCCTCCAGCTGCTTGATCTGCCTGTCCAGCTCGGTGAGGATGATGCCGATGCGGTCGATGTTCTCCTCGGCCGCCTTGCGCTCCGCTTCCGCTTTGACGATCTCCTCGTCGTACTTGCTGATACCCGAGATATCGTCCAGGATGCGCCTCCGGTCCACGTTGGACATGGTGACTATGCGGGTAACGTCGCCCTGCTGCACCACGTTGTAGCCCTCGGCGCTGATGCGGGAGTTGGCCAACAATGAATCGAACTCGCCCAAGGAGGACTTGCGGTCGTTGACGTAGAAATAGGAATTGTAGCCTTCGTTGCTCTCCGAGAGCTTGACCAGGCGGGTGAGCTTGACCACATCGGCGTCGTAAGGGATGGCCCGGTCCTTGTTCTCGAATATCAGGGATACCTTGCAGTGATCAGCCGGTTGCTTCGATGGCCCGCCATTGAAGATGAGGTCAGTAAGCTTGGCCGCTCGGAGTGCCTTCGAGCTCTTCGGCCCTAGAACGAAGAGTATGGCGTCCGAGATGTTGCTCTTGCCCGAGCCGTTCGGTCCGGTGACGGCGGTGAAGCCCTCCAGGAACGGTATCGTCATCTTCTTGCCAAAAGACTTGAAGTTCTCTAGTTCCAGCTGCTTAAGATACATGAACGACCTCCCTTGGGGAGAGGCGACGGATCGGGCTCCCTGGGTGGAGAGAGACCCCTAGCTGCATCCCATCCCTCAAGTCCGACAGCTGTCAGACGGTGCTGAGTATTGGGGTGTAGATATATATATGTTGCTGGCTAAGAGAAGCTAGACCAAAGACCGCTAGCCATATGCTGTCCGACGTGCCACCACTCCATCAGCGACCGGGGTATTCGACCAAGCTTGGTGACGAGCGCTGGGTCGATATCATCTTGCGCTTCGACCCGTCCTTAGAAGCCAGGAGGACCATAGGTGACAATCTGATGTCCAATCATGCCGAATCAGCGTAGCAGAGCTACTCGTCGTAGATCCGGAACTTCCCCGCCTTCCCTGCCTTCAGCACCTGCTTGATCCGCTCCTTCGGCCACAACTCCTTGAAATGGTCCAGGCCGCTGAACTCCCTCAGTTCGTTGCGGTGTCGTTGGGTGGTATGGCAATCGTGGTCCACTTCGGCGGAGATGCAGGTGGAGATATACCACCGAGAGAGCATGATGCGGTAACCCTCATCGAACCCCTTAACCTCTTCCCAGCAATCCTTTCGCAATCCGAAGAATAATGAAGCCCCGCCGCCTGGCTCCTGCCTCTCCGAATCTGCGCTCCATTGATGCGGATGTGGATGCATGGGGGTTTCCCGGAACAAAAACGCTTTATGCGAACAATCCTTCAAAGGTGGGAATGAAAGTTAGTGTGGTCCTGACCGTATTCAACGAAGAGCGCAACATCGCCGACCTACTGGACGGTCTGGTGACCCAAGAAGGTCCCTTGGAGATCATCGCCGTCGATGCCCGGTCCAAGGACCGCACCTGGGCCATTCTTCAGGAATATGCCAAGAGATACCAGACGGTCAAGCCGCTGATAAAAGCTGGGAAAAGAGGACGTAGCCGTAACCACGGCATAGCCATGGCGGCGGGGGATGTGGTGGCCTTCATCGACGGCGACTGCATCGCCAATCCCTTCTGGCTCAAAGAGATGCGGGAGGCCATGCAGGCGGGGGCGGATATCGTGGCAGGCAAGACCATTTCCATGGGGCTGCGGGCATGGGAAGAGCTGGACCGGGTAGAGCTCAACTACAAAGGCTTCGACCTGTCATTCCCCAGCTGCAATCTCGCCTTCAGGAAGGAGATCCTGGACCAGATCGGAGGGTTCGACGACTGGTTCATCACCGCCGAGGACATCGATCTCAACTTCCGGGCGGTGAAGGAGGGCTACAAGCTCACCTACAATCCCAAGGCCATTGTCTACCATCGGTTGAAGTCCACCCTCTACGGCTTCTTCAAGCAGGCTTTCTGGAACGGGGCGGGGAGGAAGCAGCTGACCATGAAGCACGGTTCATTGTGGACGAAGTATGACCCCCTGAGGATGTTCCGGCAGAAGGTGACCGTCTGGTCCCTAACCAGGCTGGCGGTGGCCATGACCGGCTATGTGGGATACAAGCTGTTCGGGGAGCGCAGGCCAAGGACCGGACCTTGAGAAGATCGCAGGATGGTCGTCATCGAGCATGTTTTATTACCGTTTCGCCGTTCGCTTGACCTAGGAAAGGTCAGGACCGCTGATTTCCGATGAGCTACGACCGCGATCAGTACCGCACCCGCCAAGTGCTAGACTACATCTCCATGTTCTCTCCCGAACTGAAGAAGGATTTCCGCGATTGCTCGGTGCTGGACGTGGGCTGCGGTGAGGGTGTGGTGTCCCTGAGCCTGGCTCCCTATTCGAAATGCGTCCTAGGAGTGGACATCCATGAAGCGAACCTGGAACTCGCCCGAAGGGAAGCGGAACATTTGGGCATCACCAACGTCCGTTTCAGAAGACTCTCCGCTTACGACCTACGGCCAATTGAGCGCTATGATGTCGTCATCCTCAGCGATGTGCTGGAGCACGTGCAGGACCAGAGGCTCCTCCTGGAGCGGTGCGTCGAGATGATGGTGCCCGGCGGGGTCATGTACCTGAACACCCCCAACAAATGGTTCCCGTTGGAGCCGCACCTTCGATTGCCCTTCCTCTCTTACCTGCCGAAGGGCGTGGCAAACCACTACACCAAGGCCTTCGGCAAAGGTTCATACGAGAATTATCACCTCCTGAGCTATGGCCAGTTCCGCGCACTCCTGGATTCCCTTCCGATACGATACGTCTTGAAGACACAACCCAATCCACAACGTAGGTTGTATCGCATAGGCAACCGACTAGTGGCCAATGCTCCCCCTCTATGGTGCTTCGCTAACGCCTTCCAGGTGATCATCCAGCGCAAATGCTAGAACGTGGCTCAGTAGGAGTCATGTCCCCGATCTCGTGGAAAGGCACAAGGGACAACCTAATATCGCCCCTGTCCATTCCGCCCACGGTGTTCCTGCTGAAGGTCAGCATAGTCATCCCCACCATGAACGAGGAGCAGTCCGTCGGCCGGGTCATTGACGTCGTACGTTCGGTCATGAGGCCCACTGGCCTGCCCTATGATATATCAATCGTTGACACGAGCTCCAAGGACCGGACCAGGGACATAGCCAGAGAGAAAGGTGCTCTGGTCATCGAGGAACCACGCCGTGGCTACGGTCGAGCATACAAGACCGGCTTCGATAAGGTCGGTGGCGAGGTAATTGCTACTCTGGACGCCGACTGCACCTACCCGGCCGAGGACATCCCCAAGCTCATCGATCTCCTGGTCAGAGAGGACCTGCAGTTCATCACCACCAACCGCTTCGCCGACCTGGAGGAGGGGGCGATGTCCGCCAAGCATCGCTTCGGCAATGGCATCCTGAACTTCACCACCCGCTTGCTCTTCAACGTGAGGATCAAGGACTCGCAGAGCGGGATGTGGGTGTTCCGCAAGGATGCCTATGCCAAGCTCGACGTCCAGAACGACGGAATGCCCTTCTCCGAGGAGATCAAGATCGAGGCCTTCCGCAAGCTTCGGGCCAAGGAAGTGCCGATAACCTACCGGAAGCGGGTGGGAGAGGTGAAGCTCTCCTCCTGGAAGGACGGTTGGAGGAACCTCAAGTTCCTGTGGAAGAAGCGCTTCTGAGCCGGTCGAGCTCCTCGCGCACCAGATGCATGGTCTGCCCGAGCGATTGCCGCGCTTTCAAGTTATACAGACACGCTGATGGATGGTAGGCCGGGATGACCCGGATCCCCTTCCCCATGATCTGGATCAGAAGCTCGACATTCGCCTCCCTAGCGAGGTTGACCTTTCTGGCCAAAAGGTTCTCGGAACTGGTCTTTCCCAGGGCTATGATCAGCGTTCTTCCTTCCAGCTCCTGCTCCAGGTAAGGAAGGCAAGCGCGCATCTCATCCTCTCTCGGGCGGCGATTCTCTGGCGGACGGCATTTCACCGTATTGGTGATCATGATCTCCGAGCGGGGCACTCCTTGCTCGGACAGTAAACGGTCCAGCATCTTGCCCGCCCGACCGATGAACGGCCGACCTTGGATGTCCTCCTTCTCGCCTGGACCCTCGCCTACGAAAACGATTCGAGCGCCCAGTGGTCCGTCGGGAGGCACAACCTGCGTTCTCTTCTCGAACAAACGGCAGCGGGTGCACTGCAGGTCCAGACGCATCTCAGTCCCTCAGCACGTCCTCCGCCGTGAGCAGCGCGTGCAAACGAACCCCCAGCCCCCCTAACTTCGCTTCGCCCCCTTCTTGGCGGTCGATGACCGTGATGACCTCCACCACCTTGCCCCCGGCGGCCCTGATAATGTTCACCGCCTCCACGGACGAGCCTGCAGATGTGATTACATCCTCCACTATCAGCACGTTCTCACCATGAGACAGGACGCCCTCGATCTGCTTACCCGTGCCATGCTCCTTCTTCTCCTTGCGCACCATGATGAAAGGTATGCCAGTACGAAGAGAGAGCGCCACCGCCAGAGGGATGGAACCGAGCACCACGCCCGCGATCCTATCCGGCTTGGAATCCCATGTTGTCATCTCCCTGGCCATGGAATCCGCGATCCGCGCCAGGACCTTGGGATCAGTGCTCGCTTTCTTGATGTCGATGTAATACCTGCTCTTCTTCCCCGATGCCAGCGTGAAATCGCCATACAGCAGGGCGCCGCACTCTTTGAGCAATCGCTTCAATTCCGCGTCCATATCCTCACCACGGCTCATTCTTCATGCCGAGTCTATGACCGGCGATGTTGATCAGTCGGTGAAGCACCGGGACCAAGATGAGCACCGTCACTAGGGATACCAGTCCCGTGTCATAAATGAACGTCTTGAGGAACCAATTGGGAAAGAAGATCAAGGCCAAGACCCAGGCTCCCACCACGAAATCCAGTCGGTCGAGCAGTGGCGCCTTCTCCCCCCTTCCCATTCCCCTCCTTCTCTTGACGAAGGCCCCGCCCATGTCCCCCAGCATCGCTCCCAGTGCGAGCAGGAATACGATGAGGGCCGCCGAGGGCATCGGTCCGAAGCCATAGTTCACCGGTGCTTCTGGCATCCAGACATCGGCCGGATAGGCCAGAGCAGCCAGTATCTGCAGCAGACCGGCGAGGGTGCCGAATATCACTCCCCCCAGAAGTCCCCACCAGGTCTTCCCATCTCCCAGTATCCGCTTGCCTTTCCAGGAGCGGCCTAGGTCCACCGGTCTGCCGCCTCCCAAAAGCACCGCGGCAGAGTTGGGTATCAGGGCGGGCAGCATGACCCAGATGCCAATACCTGCCGCCAGGAGGAGGTCCATCGCTCGCTGATTCCGACCAGTGATTAAGAACTTTTCGCACCCCTCTCCCGTTCAGCGAAGAACGCCAGGACGTCCTTCAGGAGATCCTCGCTCGCCCTCGACTCGAAGCGGTCGGCGAACTGCTTTGCCCGCTTGTCCAGAATGACCGCCGCCCCGATGTCGTTCTCGTTCCTGATCAAGCGCCCCATGGCCTGCTGCATCTTGCGCGAGGCGGGCACTTTGACGGTGTATTCCCAGCCCTTGCCGAACTTCATTTCATAGTAGTGCAGGAGCGCCCTCTGCTTGGCCGTTGGTTTGGGATAGGGCACACCGGCCAAAAGCGCCATCTGCAACTCCCGGTCCGGGAAGTCGATGCCCTCGCTGATCCGCCCACCCATGACGGCGAAGAGCACCGCCCCTTTCTCACTGGGGCGCTTGAACTGCGCCACGGTTTCCATGAGCTCCGACTGGGCCATGCCCCTCTCCTCCAGGTGAACGTTCTTTCGGATGCGCAGCAACACCCTGTCCTGGAGGAAGCGCTCCATCAGCGCGTAGGAAGGAAAGAAGACCACCGTGTTGCGGTCCACGGCGTTGCACAGGGTGACCACGTGGTCTTCCAATCGAGGGATGATGCCCTCGTCCTGGGCAATCTCCTCGAACTTGGTGGTCACGTCCTCAGCGAAGAGCACCGCCCGGTTCTCGGGCGGGAAGTGCGAGGGGAAGGTGCGCATGGCGCTGTCCTTCGGCAATCCGATGGAATCGCGGTATTCGTAGAGCGGGGCCAGCGTGCCGGACATGTGCAGAGAGCCGGCGCTCTCCTCGAAGAACGAGCAGGCCAAGGAAGGATCGAGGCATGAGCCTTCGAAGCAAGGGTTCTCTCCTCCCACGATTAGCTTGACGTAGTACTCTTCGTCCATGTTGAGCCAGAAGCTGATGAATGCGCCGAAAGAGTAGATGTACGATCGGGGAAGGCGGCCTTGCTCCTTCTTGTTCTCCCGGACTATCTCGCCGTGGGTCATCATGGCCTTGGCGGCTATGGACAACGAACGGGAGGTAGTGGAGAAGGCCGAGAGCAGGCCGCTATCGATGAGATCCGGGGGAATGAGACCGTCGTCATCGATGAGATACTCGTCCAGCGCATCGTCCATGAGCTTCTCCAGCACGTTGACGAAATCCAGCAGGCTGATGCCGTTGAGCAGTTCCGGATCTCCGTATTCATCGACCTCCTTTCGCACCAGGTCCAGGGAGCGCCTGGAAAGCTGCGCGCTCCTCGTCTCCCGGGCGTAGTCCGGCAGGTTGTGCGCCTCGTCCACCACGATGATCAGCTCCGCCATGACCACGTTCATCCTCTCCAGGAAGGCGCTGCGAACGAAGGGCATGAAGAAGTAGGCATAGGGGGCGATGACCACCGTGGCGTCGGAGAGCAGCTCCTTGGACAGCTCGTATGGACAGATGCTACGTCCATCGCAGTACTCCACGAACTCCTCCACGGTGGGCAGGCGCTGCTTGCAGTACGCTTCCACCTCCTCGAAATCGGTCTCCAGGAGGTTGCGGTAGAAGACGCAGCCGTCATTGCGGTCCGCGAGCGTGCGGCGCTTCTTCTCCGAACAGAGCCTCGAGAGTTCCTCTGCGTTGCCTTGCTTGAGCTCCTGGTCGCGCATCAACAGGGGGCAGGTGCTCTGCCTCCCCTGGACGCCCATGCCGAAGACGGGGCTGAGCTGGTTGATCTTCCTCAGCTCGAGCAGCACCTGGCGTTGCTGCGAGTTCGTTCTGGTCAGATACACCACCTTCTTGCCCTGCTTGAGAGCCACCTGCAACGCTGCAGTGAGCGCACAGATGGTCTTGCCGGTCCCGGTGCCGCTCTCCAGAACGATGTGCCTTTCCTTCTCCAGAACGTTGGACACGGCCTCGATGAAATCCTGTTGGTGCTCTCTCGGTGCGTAAGGGAAAAGGTCCATCCGCTGGACAAGCCGCCTGGCGGTGAATAGGCTTTCGGGGGGTCTGCCGAAACTGCGCCTTGCCGAGATAGGTCGATGTCAGAAGATCATTCGGTGCGCTGCCAAACCTCGTCCGGGACCTCGTCGTAGACGGAGTCCGCTCCGGCCAGTTCTCCGACGCCGTTGCCGCCGCCGTTTATAATCTCAAAGATCCTTTCTTTCCTAAAAAGCCAATAATGGATTCGCCACTCCCGCCCATCGTACAGGGTGGTCTCTTCTCGCTCCGTGGTCAATATCCCGGTGTCCTCCAACATGTAGAAGGCATCCCGGTCCTCGGGCTCCAGAATGTTGTCGATGATCCGCTCGGAGTAACCAAAGAAGTTCATCACGTGCTGGGCCATGGCCCGCGCCTGGTCCTCGGGCATGCCCTGGCGGTCTATGGTGGTCTTGATGGCCTGCGTCAGATCGTCCAACGTCAGGGTCATGACCTTGCCGTTGGCCGTGACAACAATGCTCTCTTCATCCACTTTTTCTTCCCGGGCGAACTCCAATCTGGCCGCCTTCCCGTTTCCTTTGGCAGCCTTTGCGGGAGAGACGCCCTTCACGCTCGCGTTCTTTGCCATCACTCTGCGTAGCCCCCCTCATAACCGGCGCGGATAGCGCCTTTGGAACATATTAGAAATTGATGATTTGGAAACGACTATATATACATTCCTTGACTAGCAAGACCTGAGGCGGCTACATCCTGGAATGGCTGGCTCAATGCTGGCTGACTTTCCGGCCGACCTCTGGACCATGACCTCGAAAGATTTGGTCATCGTACCACGGTCTAGCGGAATGCAAGGAGGGAGCGATCTGATCGCACAGTTCAAAGTGTTGCCAGTTGGCAAGGGAGAAAGCTTGAGCGAGTACGTGGCGGAATGCGTGCGGATGGTGAAAGAGAGCGGCCTGAAGCATCAGCTCACTCCCATGTCGACCATAGTGGAAGGAGACCTGGACGAGGTTATGGAGGTCATCTTGCGCTGCCACAAGAAGATGCGAGAGATGAGCAACCGAGTGGTGACCAGCATCGAGATAGATGATCGAGGTGGCTCTGAGGACGCCATGACCTTCAAGGTGAGAAGTGTGGAGGGTAAGCTGCGCTCGAAGTGAGCGCGCTGCCTTGCCGGCCGGATGAGATTGGCGAGAATGCGCCTCCTCAGACCACCATGTACTCCTTTGGCCGCTGGCTCATGCGGATGAAGCGTGCCTCGCTGAAGTCCTTGAGTCCTTTCAGTTTATCCAGGAGCTCCTTGGGCACGATGTTGTCGACCGCCACCAGCATGACCGCCTTGCCGCCTTTGGACTCACGCCCTACGCCCATGCGAGCGATGTTGATGTGCTTCTCGCCCAGTATGGTGCCTACGCGCCCGATCATACCCGGCACGTCGTTGTGCATGGTGAGCAGGAAATCACCCTCGATGGGCATGTCGATATCGTATTCGTCCACGCCCAGGAGCCTGGGCTGAGAGGAGGGGAAGGCTGTCCCTCGGACCTCGTGCTTGATGCCGTCCGAATGCACATTGACCGAGACCATGTTCTGGTATCGGGTGGACTCCTCGACCTTGCTCTCCACCACCTGGATGCCCTTCTCTTTGGCGATGGAGCCGGCGTTGATGATGTTCACCTGCTCGCCGATGATGTTCGACAATACGCCGATCAATGCGGAGGTTGTCACCATCCTGGTGTCCAGGGTGGCGATCTCACCGTAGCAGCTCACCTCCACCCTCTTCACTGGCCCATCCACCATCTGGAATGCGAAACTGGCGAGCATCTCGGCCACGGGCATGAAGGGCAGCACCTTGGGATCGATCTTGCCCACGGGAGCGTTGACGGCGTTGGAGATGCGCCCTTCGCTGAGGAACGCTTTCACGCATTCCGCCATCTCTAGAGAGACCTTGTCCTGCGCCTCCTTGGTGCTGGCACCCAGATGCGGAGTGACGACGATGTTGTCCAGTTCCAGCAACTTCGAGCCCTTTGGCGGCTCGTTCTCGAAGACGTCCAGCGCCGCACCGGCGATCTTCTTGCTCTTCAGAACATCGTAAAGCGCTTCCTCGTCCACGATGCCACCCCGGGCGCAATTGATAAGCATGACGTTCGGCTTCATCATTTCGAACTGGGCTTTGCCAATGATGTGTTTCGTCGAAGGCGTCAGAGGAGCGTGGATGGTGATGACGTCGGCTTCCTCGATCACCTTCTCCAGGGGCAATAGGCGGACGCCGAGCTTGACGGCGACCTCGGGAGGGAGGAAGGGATCGAAACCCACCATCTTCATCTGGAAGGACTTGGCGCGCTTGGCCACCTCACTCCCGACCCTACCTACCCCGACGATGCCCAGGGTCTTGCCGTTGAGCTCCGTGCCGATGAACTTACCTCGCTCCCACTTGCCAGACTTGAGGGAAGCGTCGGCCCAGACGATCTTCCGCGTCAGCGTCAGCATCATGGCCATGGTGTGCTCGGCCGCGGAGACGATGTTGCCCATGGGCGTGTTCATGACCAGAATGCCTCTCCGGGTCGCTGCCTCGACGTCCACGTTATCGACGCCCACGCCCGCCCGGCCGATGACCTTCAGCTTCTTGCCGGCGGCGACCACCTCCTTAGTGACCTTGGTCCCGCTGCGTATGATCAGCCCTTCGTACTCTGGGATGATGCGGATCAACTCGTCCTGCGGGATACCTGGTTTGACGTCCACCTGCACCCCCGAGCCTTTGGTCAGTATCTCCAATCCATCCTTAGAGAGCTCGTCCGTCACTAGCAGCTTCATTTCATCTCCTCCAGTATCCCGTCCAATGTTCCTGTAAGGTCGTTGATGTCCTTCATGGTGAGGTCGCCCATATGCCCGATGCGGAAGGTGTCGTCCTTGATCTTGCCATACCCGGGCGAGACCTCGAACCCCCGCTCCTTGAGCTTCTTGTCCAGCATCTCGAACGGAAGCTTGCCGGATTCCACCACGGTGATGGTTTCCGAGCGATAGCCTTCCTCGGCATAGAGCTTGAAACGCTTCGTGGCCCACTTCCTGACCGCCTCCGCCATCTCGTGGTGTCGGGCATATCGCCGCGCCATGCCCTCTCGGAGCATCTTGTCCAACTGGTGGTCGAGGCCGTACATGATGCTGACGGGCGGGGTGGTCAAGGGCAGGTCTTTGTCCGCCATCTTCTTGATCTCGATGAGGTCGAAGTAATAGCCGCGGTTCTTCACCTTTTCTGCCTTCTTCAGCAGGCGGTCGGAGACGCAGATGATCGCCAAGCCAGGAGGCAGGGCGAAGGCCTTCTGCGTGCCGAACACCAGGGCGTCGATGTCCATTTCTCGGAGCTTGAGGTCGACGGCGCCTACCGAGGTGACGCCATCGACGAATATCAGAGGATCGTACTCCGCCCTCAGCGTCTTCACTATCTCCGCGGTCGGATTGAGCACGCCGGTGCTGCTCTCGTTGGAGACCAGGGTTACAGCCTCGATCCCTGGCTCCATCTTGTCCGCCACGTCCAGGCAGCGGATGGCCTTGCCCCAGGGCACCTCGACCTTCTTCACCTTCTTTCCGTTGGCGCTACCTATGGAGGCCCAGCGATCGCCGAACGAGCCGTTGCTCAAGCCCATCGTCCTCTCGTCGACGCCGCAGCGCACGCAGCTCTCCAAGAAACCCGTCGCCGAAGCGGGCGCCATCATGATGTGCATATCCGTGTCCAGCACCTTGTGCAATCTCTCCACTATTCCGCGCTGCAATCGCTTGTAGTCCTCCCCACGATGGATGATCATCGGCTTGGCCATGGCTTGCAGCGTGTCCGGAAAGACCTCGACAGGGCCTACAGTGAATAGTCTATTGCTCACAGATACACCCCCCAAGGACCCCAAGCGGGAGATTCAGAACCGCCCGGAGCGCCGGAGGAGTATCTGCGATGCTCCTCCACTTCCGCTTCCGGATCCACTTCCACTGCAGCTCTGGATGTCATCCAACTCCGGGATCGAATCGTCTATGCCCGGCATGCCAGCTGCGGCAACGTCAGAATCGAATGCGCAGTCAGGCGTGTCATATCGTGGCATGACCCACCCGTATCAAGGGGAGCCATAGATAAACCTTATGCTTGGGGAGCTTGCGGATGGCGGGAAGGGCCTAGGGACAGAAAGCTTATGTTGAGACACTCTTGAATACGGGACGTGAGCGATCCGGCGCCGAGATTCGATCCCGAGACGACGAGGAGGCTTGAATCGACCATTGTGGACCATCAGGTCTTCGGGGTCTTGCCAACACCTGTTGAGGCAAGCGTCATCATAGTCACCTACAACGTCGACCTGGCCCTGCTCCAGGAGAACCTGGAAGCCCTCAAAGCCCAGCAGAATGGAAGCTTCGAGGTGCTCATCATCGACAACAGCGATGCAAAGGATGCATCTTCCACCGCCCGCATGTTCACCTGCGAGTATGTCCGGCTGCAGAAGAACTTCGGGCTGCAGATCGGCAGGAATATTGGCGCAATGCTTGCTAGGGGCGCCATCTGCATCTTTCTGGACGATGATGCGATCCCCGCGCCTGGCTTCGTGAGGGGGCACCTGGACGCGCACAAGCGTCCAGGGGTGGTGGCCGTGAGAGGGCGTTGCCTTGGAAGGACCGAGAACCAGCTCAACATCCTCGCCTTCCATTATGACCTCGGACCCGTGGCCAAGCCGTCCCCGATCAACCTCGAGGGCAATTCATCGTTCAAGCGGGGCGCTCTGATAATGGTGGGGGGATTCAACATGAACATCCCCGTCCAGGGGGGCTTCGAAGGCACCGAGCTCTTGTCGCGGATCATCAAGCAGAACAATGGCGGACTGTCAATCTACGACCCTGCGCCACTGATCTATCACGATTATTCGACCGATCCGATCAAGCTCCTTCGCAAGTACGTGCGTCATGGCCGGATAAGAAGAGGTCTGGAGAACAGTGGGGTCGAACCTTCTTCGGTGATGGCGGGGTTCGATCAAGAGCATGTTGAGCTGATACCGTTCGTCAGAAAGGCGATCTGGAAAAGAGCCTTTCTCGCTCTTGGCGTGTTCTTCGTTGGCTCGATGGCCGCAAGGATACTGTGATCTCTTTTGAAGAGGGGCCTAGGCCCCTCCTTTGTCTGGGAGGCGAGGCAGGCCAATCCTCCGATTCATGACCGACATCGCCACGTACTCGAATGTCCCCTGGAGGAAACCTGCATACGAGAATATATCGGGCCGGTCCTGCCCAGCCTGGGCGAATATCGATCTTAATGTGCGCTCCTTCTTGAACCGGTCCGCCCAGAGGCCATATGCTCGCTTGGTCTGAGAAGCTGCTATCGCTCTGCGGACTTTTCTCCCGATCCTGGCTTCCGCCTCGGCGATCCTCAACAGCTCGCGGTCGTGCCTCCTTAGATACTCGCTGTCCCGGACCTTCACGTCCTGACCTGGATGGACCCGGTACTCGTACAGGGCATCCTGGCTATAGGCGATGGGACCGAATCCAGCAAGCTCGCAGAGGTATATGGCATCGGCATATTTGCCGAACTCGCTCTCCCTGAAATCGACCTTTCTCGCCATGTCCGTGCGATATATCATGCTAGGGAAGATGCAATGTCCAAGGGCGCATTGGAGAGCAAACTCCGCGGAATTCGCAATCCGCTTCACAGACCCATTCTCCGGTTTGAAGTAGGTCTGCAGCGCAGAGCCGCTGTGATCTATCTTCAGAGCGTTGCAGCCTAAAGCAACAGCTCCGGGGTCATAATCCAAGTACCTTGACATCTTACGAACGTAATCTGGATGAAGCCGGTCATCATCGTGCATAATGACCAGATACCTCCCCGCGGACAGTTGGAGGGCGCGACGGATGTTCCAGAAGGGAGATTGGGTCCGTTCCGCGCCCACCCACTTGACGCCTCCATTGATGAGGTCTTCGACCGACTCATAGACAGCAGGAGGGCTGCCGTTGTCGAGAACGCAGATCTGTCGTGGCCGGTCCGATTGCCTGAGTACTGACAACACCGCCTCCCTAAGGTATTCAGGACGGCAGTAGGAGAGAATGAAGACGTCCGTCTCGGGACCGCCACCGCCGTTATTTCGTACAGAATCGACCACTGCACTACCAGCCACTTCCAATCATATCCTTAGGCCCCACTTCATTTGTTAGGTTGACTATTATCGTTTCTGTGAGCAGCCGAGGCTCTCTTCTCCGAGGGGCCGCCCGAAGGCGCCGTGGAGCATCAGGGCTTGCTGAGTAATTGCGGGACCACGCCGATCACCCCATCCTCATCAATGGGTGTGCTATCAAGCGACCTCGTGGATGCTTGCGAGACCAGTAATCTCCTCCGGATTCATGAAATCTACGAGGAAGACCTCCAATGGCGTCCTCTTGTCAAGCGATAAGTGAGGACGCCCGCAGTTGTACCATTCCATGAAGCCAGGCAGCAGACGCCGGAACAGCTGCGGGTCGCCCTGCAGCTGCTGGAGGATCTCGTCCTCCGGCGTTCGGTGCCATCGCTCCACCTTGCCGATTGTCGTCGGCTTGCGCACCCCGGCCAGTCGAGCGGCATTCGCCTGGCTCTCGCCCTGTCGGACACGGTTCACGGCGTACTTACGCACCTTGAACCATTCCCAGACCTTGCGTTTATCTATCTGCTCCTCAGTATACCAACAGGACACCTTGTCTGGCATGTTATGTTCTCTAACAAACACCAACGGAGTATCCACTCTTCTAACATTCGCGAAGAAGTCTAGGCGCTCACGCGCCTCAACCCTTCACGGTGTCAGTTGATATCACACTTCCGTGGAGCTCAACTAGCATTTGGAGAAGATCGTCTGCAGCGATTCCCACGGTCTTCTTGGCTTCTTTACCTCGGGATCCAAGACGGTGCGGCCTGAACGTGCACTAGCATTGGAAGACTTGACCATCTCAGCGACTGTGGGAAAGAGGTTGTATTGGTCCAGAATCAGCTCTCTAGCCATCATCAGCTCCTCCCTAAAGTGGGCGAACCTGTCATCGTCAATAGCCTTTCGGATGGTCTGGATGGACGATTCCCAATCATTGATGTCGATCTCGGTGAACGACCCCCTCGGGAAGTATTCGCCAATATTGGTGCAGCCATAGTACAGGGGATGCGAGAACCCGAGAAACGTGTCCGATAGCTTCTCGGTGAAATAGTCCGGACATCGACAGTTCTCGATGGCGATGTGATATCGGTAGTCTGCGATTGCATCCCACTTGTCGGCGGGCCCGTTCTTGCCATAGATGAAGACGTCCACCTCTGCTCCGAACTCTGACTCCAGCCTTCTTGCGAATTCCAGCCTCTTCCTATGGCCTTTCGTCCGGGTCTTATCCGAGGTCAGGACCGAGATCATCTTGCTCTTGCTGGGCCTCTCCATCGTCTTGAGCCTGTCATAGTCCAGATTGCTGCCGTTCTCCCATTTGTGAAGCCGGTTGGAGGTGGGAATCAGCCGCATACCGACCCACCAGGGCAATGCCACCTGCGAACGCACCGCGTTGTCGTGCTTGAGCCTGCGCTGGACGGTGATCACTCTGCCGAATTGAGAAAGGAAATCGCGATCGTAGCTCCGTATCGAGGCCGGTTCGCCCGCTATCAGGACCGTGTTCTCCTTGGGGCAGTTCGCCGACTCCCTCTCGGCCAACCCTTCATAGACGACCCAGAAGTCGCACTCCTGAACGGATGGATCCACGGTGAACTGGCATTCTCCCCAGGCCCCTTTCGATCCAGGCGTCTGTCTGAACCAGGGCCATTCACGGGACTGAGAGGATAGCTTCACGACTGGCATGCTTTGCGTCTCCCACTCTCGATTGAATGGATGAGCTGCATCATAGAAATGCTCTTTGATGGCGCTGCGGGGCGATTGGTTGGGAAACGCAATGGACCTTGAACGAAGAGGCGAATGGGGGTCCTATTCCGCAGGCTCGCCCCTCCGGGGTACGATCCTGGAGATGATGCCGCACCAATTCGCGAGCGCCCTATCATAGGAGAACTCGCTCAGGACCCTCTCCCTCGCCCGCTCGCCGACGCGATCGGCGGCCGATGATCCGAGTGCCCGCAGTATGCCTTGGGCTATCGTCGATGGCTCTGGATCTGGAATCAGATAGCCGGTCTCTCCATCTGTCACCGCCTCCGGTATGCCGCCGACCGCGGTCGCCAGGACCGGGGTCTGGCAGAGCATCGCCTCGAGCATCACGCTCCCCATACCTTCGCTATGGGATGGCATGACCAGGAGCCCTAGCTGAGCGAGCCTCGCAGGGAGCGCGGCATGATCCACCCATCCTTCGACGGTCACGGCATGGCCGATCCCCAGGGCGCTCACCGCCTCGAGTATCTTCTCCCGCTCCGGTCCTTCCCCGATAATCGAGAGACGTATCCCGGGATCCTCCTTGAGGGCCAATGGCATAGCCCTGACAAGCTGCAGCGGGCCTTTCTCCTCGCTCAATCGACCTACGAAGCCAATCCTCTTCCATTCCCTATCCACCATCGGAACTGGGACGCTCGGAACCCCGCCGTATATCACCGTCGGTTGCACGTGCTCTCCCAATGCCTCCTTCAAAGAGGCCGCGACGGCGTGCGAAACGCTCACCGTGGCCATGGAGAAACGGGAGACGACGCCGGCCACCAGACGGAACAGGGGCCAATCAAGGGTCCTCGATCCATGGAAGGTTAGGACGAACGGCAAACCGACCCGGCGGGAGAGGCATAGCCCCAAGAGCAGCGCCGAGGTCGATGAGGCGTTCACGTGGATCAATTGGATCTTCTCGCTGCGGACGTGCTTCACCAGCGCATTCATCGCCTTGAGGAATCCCCCGATCTGACCTGCTTGCGTCGCCTTGTCAGCGAATGCGAATGGGGGAAGGGGCACTGCGCCCAACCCCCGATCCATAGCGGCGGCCAGCAACGGTCGATGCTCGGAAGCCACCGTCAGGCGGACGTTCCTCTGTCTCAGGTAGCTCCCGAAATCGAGCACGTAGGTCTCGATACCTCCCATGGCGGAGGTCCTGACCAAGGTCAGAACGCGCAGATCGTTCAACTCTCCACCCCGTCGCCTTTCCCCATGTCGGTAAGACAACATATCCGTTTCTAATCAAAAGGACGGAACCTACATCAATTGAAGGAAGGATATCCGGTTCGCTCCCTTGACATCCAAGGATCGAGGTCGAGATGATGCGCTGCGCAGTCATGCAAGCCTTCCCCCCGCACAAGTACAACCTGCAAGCGCCCACCGCGAACCCGTTCCAGTTGCTCAAGCATGCGCCCATGGATTTGGAGATCGACCTCTACTATTTCTCAGGAGCATCGGAGCACAGGGCGTCGAGCGAGGCATGCATCAACCTCCTTCGCTTGGCGAGCGCGCGGGAACTGCCCCGCCCCGAGAAGGCGCGTCGGCTTTGGCACCTGTCCCTGGCGCGAGCAAGAGGATTCCCGGGCAGCGTGGGCATGTTTCCGCCGGCGGCCGAAATCGCGGAAAGGATCAATGAGTCAAAGCCGGACCTGGTTTGGATGTACCCTCACTGGCTGATCGATTGGATGCCCAAGCTGAAGTGTTCCAACGTGATGGTCTCCGGTCCCGATTCCGCCGTCCTGCACAACGAGAGGGCGCTTGGCTACGGGGACCTGGACGCTGCAGGAATCAGAAGGGAGAAGAGGCTCCTCCGCTGCAACCTCAGGCTGGAGAAGGCCTGGGGCAAGACGAGCGCCCGCATGCACATGGTCGGCCAGGAGGACGTCAGGCGATATCTCGAGCTGAACAACGGGAACGCAAAGGCATTCTACGTCCCGCACCCCCTCTACGACGTCGTCCCGATTAAGACTAGTATCGCGCATAGGCCGGGCAAGCTGAGAGTGTTCTTCTCCGGAGGGGGAGGCACGGTCTTCGTCGGCAGCCATCTTAGGCGGGCTATCGACTCGATCTCCATGAGGAAAGACTTGTCGGACCGGGTGGAGTTCCGCTTCGTGGGCAAGGGCTACGAGGAGTATGCCCGCAGGCTCGAGAATTCTGGATTCGCCACCTCTATGGCAAATTGGGTGGATAGCTATGAGGAGGAACTCGCCACTGGTCAGGTGCACATCTTCCCCATCGCCGTCGGCACCGGGACCAAGGGAAAGGTCCTCACCGCCCTCGGATGCGGGCTTCTCTGCATCGGCTCGAATTTCACCTTCGAGAACATCCAGATCGATACGGATAGGGACTGTCTCCGATACCGGCAACCGGAGGAAGTGGCGGAAATGCTCTCTACCATTCTTGACGACAGGGAAAGATACTCCAAGATCGCACTAGCCACGGCGGAGAAGGTCAAGGAGAAGCACTCGTCGGCCAAGGTGAGCGCGCAGTTCTGGAATGAGGCCCTGAATCCCTAGCGCGACCTCGATTCGAGGGCCTTCTCAGCCCGGGCGAGCGCGTTCTCGATGTCATTGGCCACGATGCCGTGGTGCGTGACGAAACGTATCGTCTTCGGTCCGAAGGTCACCACCAGCACCCCTTCTTTCTCGAGCCGATCGCTCACCTCCTCGGAGGTCATTCCTGTGCCAGAAACGTCGGCCAAGACGATGTTCGTCTGCACCGTCATCATGTCGATCCGCACTCCATCGATGCCGGACAGCCCTTTGGCCAGGCGCTTGGCGTTCTCGTGGTCCTCCTTCAGGCGGTCGACCATGGTGTTAAGCGCCACGATGCCGGGTGCCGCGATCACCCCTGCCTGCCTCATCCCTCCACCCAGGATCTTGCGGTTCTTCCTTGCCTTGGATATGAAGTCCGCATTGGAAACGATGAGCGAGCCGACGGGGCAACTCAGACCCTTGGAGAGGCAGAACGATATAGAGTCGACGTGGCGCATATATTCTCTCGGTGAGACGTCCAGAGCGACGCAGGCGTTGAAGATGCGCGCGCCGTCGATGTGCACCTTCGCCCCAAGGTCGTGAGCGGTCTCGGCCACTTCTTCCACCTGCTTCGGCGTCCACACTGTACCTCCGGCTCGATTGTGCGTATTCTCGATGCTCACCAGCGTTGTCGGGGGCAGATGCAAATCCGGCGCTCTGACGGTGTCACGGAGCTGCTGGGCGGTGTAGATGCCCATGTCCCCCTTGATCCAGCGGGGAATGGTGCCGGCGATCGCTGACAACCCTCCCACCTCGTAGTAGTAGATATGCGCATCTTGCTCCACGATCACTTCATCGCCTCGGCGGCAATGGGTCATGACCGATACCAGATTCGCCATGGTGCCCGAGGGCACGAGAAGGGAGGCTTCCGCCCCGAATCGCTCGGCCGCCAGGCGCTGCAGTTGGTTGACCGTGGGGTCCTCCCCGAATACGTCATCGCCCAGCTCGGCGCTCGTGATACTGTCCAGCATCTCCTTCGATGGTAGTGTGACCGTGTCGCTCCTGAGGTCTAGGACATTCATTCTCTCACCGAGGCCAGGGACTCGCGTGTCTCGATAAAAAGCTGCGCATCACGACTTGCCAGAGAGCTTGCGCAGAACATCCTCATACAGAGTGTCCACGTGCTTCTCGTTGCCAGCGAAGATCAAGAAAGCGACCAGGGTGACGAGGAACTTGACCATGATGAAGCTTGATCCCTTGATCCCCAGAGATCGGATGTCCAAGCGATGCTTGCGGTGGAAACGAACGTACCCGACGATCTTTTTACGGGGGCTGCGGGAGATCTGCGCCGGGGGCGCGCTCTTGAACATTAACACCTCCGGCACATAGTCGAACCGAGCCAGCTTCGCCATGCGGTAGAAGAAGTCATGGTTCTGCTCGCTGGGCAAGCTGACGTCGATCTCTCCGGTCCGACGGACCAGCTCCGCCCGCATGAGGATGGTCGACGTCTCGATGTTGGAGAAGGTATGCAGCAACTGACGGTCTATCTTACCTCTGATCTCAGGAAATCGGTCCTTCCCCAGCCATTCATCGTGGTAGCCACAGCTGACGAAGCCGAGCTCTCTGTTCTGCTCCATCAGCGCCAATTGCTTCGGAAGCTTCCCCGGGAGCCAACGATCGTCGTCATCCAAGAGGGCGATGAACTCCCCTTTCGCCGCCGCGATGCCTCTGTTCCGGGCTGCGGGAGCACCGATGTTGCGCTCGTTGTGGATCAGCCTTACCCTATTGTCGAGGGATACGAGCCGACGGTCCAGCTCCTCCCGGTCCTGCGGCCGGTCGTTGACCACGATGATCTCGAGCCCTTCGACGCCCTGGGAGAGCACCGACGCTACCGCCACCTGGACCTCGGCGATGCGGCCGTGCGTGGGAATGACGACGCTCACCCTGACCAAACGATACACCTGCGGCGTTCGTGTGATTGGCTTCGCCGCATTTTAAGGCGATGGTGAGCAAATGACTTATCCGGCCAAGTGCTACCCCGGCTGGGAATATGAAGCGCCGGCTGCTTGACATCCTCGCCTGCCCGAAGTGCAAGTCGCACCCTCTCGAGCTCAAGGTTACCAAGGAGGAGAAAGGAGAGATACTGGAAGGCGTCCTCACTTGTGCAAAATGCCGCATAGATTATCCGATCGAGGATGGCATTCCGAACCTGCTCATCCCCGAGGACCGCGTCTGATCAGAGCGTTGCCAAGGCGTCCTTGATGCGCTTCATGCCCTCGCTCAGGTTCTTGCGGCTGGCGGCGTATGATATCCGCAGATGCCCCTCGCCCGACGGACCGAAGGCTGAACCAGGGGTAACGGCGACGTGCGCCTTTTCCAGTAGATAGGCGGCCATGTCCTCGGAGTTCATCTTCGCTTCATAGGAGGGGAACATGTAGAAGGCCCCTTTTGGCCGGGGGCACCTCAACTGCGGGATCTCGGACATGAGCCCGTAGACCAGGTCCCGCCTGGCCTTGAACTCCGCCACCATGCCCTTGACCGAGTCTTGCGGACCTTTCAATGCCTCGATGCAAGCGACCTGGGCAAAGGAGGTGCAGCAGGTGATGGACTGCGTTTGGATCTTGTTGATCTCTCTGGTTATGGAAGGGGGAGCGATGCACCAACCCACCCTCCAGCCGGTCATGGCATAGGTCTTGCTGAAACCATTGACCGTGATGGTGCGCTCGAACATGCCTGGCAGGGAAGAAATGGAGTGATGCTTGCCATCGAAGATTATTTTATCATATGTCTCGTCCGAGAGCACCGTCAGGTCATGGTCCCTCGCCAGGTCAGCGATGCCCTTCACGTCCTCCTTCTCCATTACCGAGCCGAGCGGGTTGGATGGGGTGTTGATAAGCACCATCTTGGTCTTGGACGTAATGGCCTCAGCCACCGCCTCTGGCATTAATCGATAATCGTCCGCCGGCCTCACGACCACGAACTTGGGGATGCCGCCGGGGACCCGCACACAGGCCTCGAACGTGCCCCAGGAAGGATCGGGCAGGATGACCTCGTCCCCTTCATCCAGCATGGCCAGGAAGGCCATGAAGATGGCCTGCTTGGTAGGGGTGATGATGACGTGCTTGTCCTCGCAAGGAATGCCATTCTCCCTCTTCGATCTCTCCGCCACCGCCTTACGCAGCTCCGGGATGCCCGCGGAAGGAGTGTAATGGGTGAAGTGCTCGTTGAGCGCCTTGACCGCCGCTTGCGTGATGTTTTCCGGAGTGTGGAAGTCTGGCTCTCCAACCGAGAAGGAGATGACGTCCACGCCCTCGCCCTTGAGCTTGCTGACGATGTTGGCGATCCTCATAGTCCCGGACTCGGGCACGTTCATCATGCGCTTGGCGACCATCAGGCCACGATAAGGGCGAAGGTTATTTTACCGTTTTGGGCTCGTTCAAGATAATGTCATGGACCGCACCTACTGTACTTTATGGTGCATTGTAGTCGCTTTATGGTCATTTCATGTCAAAATTCATATAAGAGGTGGCCATTAGAGCGTGTCGGTGAGTTAAGTGCCATTCGAGTTGGACATGACCAAGCTTCGTTTCGGGACCGAACTGGTGAAGCGTGGATTCGCCAAGATGCAACAAGGAGGGGTGGTCATGGACGTCACCAACGCGGAACAGGCAGGCATCGCGGAGGATGCTGGCGCGGTGGCCGTCATGGCTCTGGAACGCGTGCCTGCGGATATCAGAGCACAGGGTGGCGTGGCCCGAATGGCCGACCCGGTCAAGATCCAGGAGATCATGGAAGCGGTCACCATCCCGGTCATGGCCAAGTGCCGCATCGGCCACTTCGTGGAGGCGCAGATACTGCAAGCTCTCGGAGCGGATATGATCGACGAGTCCGAGGTTCTCACTCCTGCGGACCCCTTCTATCACGTGGACAAGACCAAGTTCAAGGTGCCCTTCGTTTGCGGGGCGCGCGATCTGGGCGAGGCGCTGCGGCGAATCGAGGAGGGTGCGGCCATGATCCGCACCAAAGGCGAGGCGGGCACTGGCAACGTGGTGGAGGCGGTAAGGCACCAGCGTGCCATCATGTCCCAGGTGCGCGAGCTCAAGGGCAAGGACCAAGAGGAGATGAACGCCATCGCCCGGAAGATCGAAGCCCCAGTCCATCTGGTCAGAGAGGTGGCGGAATTGCAGCGCCTGCCGGTCATCAACTTCGCTGCTGGTGGCATAGCCACCCCGGCCGACGCGGCCATGATGATGCAGCTCGGGTCCGACGGCGTCTTCGTCGGTTCGGCGATATTCAAGTCCGACGATCCGGGGCCAAGGGCTCGAGCCATAGTAGAGGCGGTCACGAACTTCGACGACCCGAGCGTCCTGGCCGAGGTGTCTCGCGGCCTGGGGGAAGCGATGCGAGGCATCGATATCTCCACCATCAAACCGGAGCAGCGTCTGCAAGAGCGCGGCTGGTAGAGGTCAGTGGCGCAGGCTGCTCAGCAGTTCGCAGATCACACTGGGCACGGTCATCTCCTTCTCCGACAACGAAACAACGTGGTCTGCCAATGAGTAGGTGTCCTTTGGGAAATCTCCCTCTGGAAATGCACCTACGACAATCGCTAGGTCCATATGGTGCAACTCGTTCAGAAGCGCCTCCAATGGAATCCGCTCGCCGCGCGGGGAGAGGAGCAGGACCGCGTCCACGGCCAAGCGAGAAAGCAAATGGTCCAAGGTCGTATGCCTTTCAATGCTCCACTTGGCCTCTCCTTCCCCCAGCGCACCCTTATCGTAGAGAGCGCTCAATGAGACCAGGAAATCGAGGTAGTTCGGCTGGACCTGCGCCCTCGGTCCGATCTCTATGACCTCGTCCCCACGAGTGTGCAACCAGACCCGCAGGTGGCCGTGCTCGAACTGCTCTGAACTGAGGAGCAGCACCAGGGCACTGTGCGCGACGTCGGCTCGTCCTCTTCTTTCTGGATCGGGAAAAGAGCGGACCAGATCTCTGTCCAGAAAGGAGTCCAAGATGTGGACGCCCGGTAGCCTCCCCTTAACGGTTGAAGGAAGAAGCTCGACCTCGGCCTCAGCCAGGATCACATGGATCATGAAATGATCCGGTCCAGTTTGTCCTGCTCCAGACCGAGCTTGATCTCGCGCGAGATGCGCCGTCCGGTCGACATCTCTGGCTCGATCAGGTCGGAGTAGGGCGATCCTGAAACGAATGGGTTTGAGCCGGCCACGATGCGCGAGGAGATCTCGAACACCTTGAACTGCAGCTTGTCGGTGACGATGGACTCCAGGCAGAACGGCCCGATCATGCCGCCGAAGAGCTCCTCGGAACGCTTCACCACCCGCTCACCCATCTCGAACACCTTCGGGAGGAGGGATTCGCGCAGGACCACGGGCACGTTGCCTGTGACCACGAACGTGGGGAAATAGCCCAGGCGCTTGAGCTCCTCCGAGGAGCCCAACTTATACAGCTCATCGATGTTGCTCTCGTCCCGGCGGTCCATGGAGAGCAGCTCGAGAGAACCGTCCAGCACCTTGTAGCCTGAATCCTTGATGGGCGAATAGAAGAAATGCAGGTAGTACCTGGTGCCCAGGATGTATTCCTGTATGGTGTATGGTTGGGACGCATCGATCCCCATCTTGAACTCGGGATAGTCCTTGGCGATGAAGAAGCCTCGACCGCCTTTGGCACCGTGGTATTTCACGAGCACTGGCCGATCGATCTTCTTGGCATCGTCGATCTTGTCCGGCATGTCAATGCCTGCGGAGATCAGCCAATCCCGCATCTTCTCCCGGTCCGATTCCCAGGAAAGCACGGACCGGTTCCCGAAAGTGGGCACGGCCATCTTCTCGAAGTTCTTCGCTCCCAGATACTCGACGAAAGAGCCGTGGGGGATGACGATGACGTTCTTGGAAATGAGCTCGTCGGCCTTGTCCAGCATCTCCTGGAAGTTGGCAAGCACCATGATCTCGTCCGGCTTGCCCAAGGGGAAGGCTTCGTAGAAGCGGGTGTTCTGCGAGATGGCTATTCCTAGAGTGTGGAAACCCTCCTTCCTGGCCCCGTTGAAGATCTGCAGGGACGAGTGGGAGCAGAGGGTGGCGATAGTTATCTCATCGGGGTCGTACTCCGAGAGAATCTTGAGAATGGTTTTCTTCTGAACCATAGCGTTGTATTCGCATGTCGCATAAATATTTTTCTACGGTACGCCTGGATACCGCCCCAGTGCCATGCTGAGCCAGGGCTTACAGCAGCTTGATGCCCATGATCTCGAAGACGGTGAACACTATCATGGCCCGGGTGAACCCGGCCAGGAAATTGGCCAGGGCGAAGTAGCGCAGCTGCAGGGTCTTGCCCTCCTTGTTGAATATGGAGAACAGGTACACCGGTACCGTGTCCACCATCAGCGGTATGCTGAGGATGATGTAGAGCCCCACATAACTCAGCTTGTTCACCAGCCACTCCATCTTGTCCACCAGCCACTTGAACCAGCGGAATCGCCTGGACCAGGAACGGACTGGACCCTCGACCTTGACACCCAGATAGAAGACCAGTATGCTGCCGGTGGCTTTCCCCGCTCCTAGAATGAGCGCTTTGATGATGATGCTCACCGAAGCGCTCAGGAACAGCCCGAACTCCACCGGGATGGGCAGGATGACGGCCGCCAGGATGCTGTAGACATAGAGGACTATGGAGTACTCCAGCGGATTGGCTGATATCTGGGTGAGAAAGTTCATCAGCTCGCTGATGAGGTCCATATGCCCCTCCCGATGCCGAGCGAGGCCTAAAATGATTTGCCCTTTGCCGGCTGAATCCCCCTGAACCTAACGGCCTGGATAATGCTCTTCGAACCAAGCTATGGTGCTCCTCAGACCGTCCTCGAAGGGCGTCCTGGCCTCGAAGCCGAAGCGCTCCCGGGCCTTGCTCACGTCCAGGCAGCGGCGCGGTTGTCCGTCCGGCTTGGTAGGGTCCCACACGATCTTACCCTCGTACCCTGTGAGATGCTGGATGAGCTCCGCCAGCTCACGGATCTTGATCTCCTTCCCCGTTCCCAGGTTGACCGGCTCGGAAGAGTTGTATCTCTCCGCAGCCAGCACGATGCCTTCCGCAGCATCCTCCACGTAGAGGAACTCCCGCGAGGCGCTGCCGGTGCCCCAGAGCTCGACCGTCGGCGCCTTCGCCTGGCGGGCCTCGACCATCTTCCGTACCAGGGCGGGGATGACGTGCGAATCCTCCAGGTCGAAATTGTCCCAGGGGCCGTAGAGATTGACCGGGACCAGAACGACGGCGTTCAGACCGTACTGCCTTCTGTAGGTGTCGGCCTGCACGAACTGATTCTTCTTAGCGATGCCATAAGGGGCGTTCGTCTCCTCTGGATAGCCGTTCCAGATATCCTCTTCTTTGAAAGGGATGGGGGTGAACTTGGGATACGAGCAGACCGTGGCCACGGCGATGTACTTGAGCACCTTGGCCTGCCTGGCCGCTTCCATCAGCTGGATGCCCATGATGGCGTTGTCGTAGAAGAGGGTGGCCGGATTGCGGCGGTTGAAACCTATCCCCCCCACCCGGGCGGCCAGGTGGATGACCACGTCCGCTTCCTGGCATACCTTGGTGCAATCTTCCCACCGACGCAGGTCCAGACGGGAGCTGCGTGGTACCAGGATGTCCTTCTCCTTGACCCCTCTGCTCTTCAGCTGGGTCACTACGTGGCGGCCGAGGAAGCCCGCGCCTCCAGTCACCACGATCCTCTTTCCTTCGAAGTAGGACATCTAGTCCTTCCCCCACCATTTCCGAGCGAATTTGCGTCGAAGGACCTTGTCCCCTTCGCCGATGGCCTCCAGGCCGCCAGCGCGCATGTCCGCGTCCACCATGATCTTCACCAGGTCCTCGAAGCTCACCTTCGGCTTCCAGCCCAGAACCTTCCTGGATTTGGATGGATCGGCGATAAGCACCTCCACCTCCGTGGGCCGGAAGTAGCGGGGATCGACCTTGATGACCTTCTTCGAGTCCAGACCGGCATAGGCGAAGGACGCGTCCACGAAATCCTGAACGGAATGTGCCTCTCCGGTGCCGATGGCGAAGTCCCCTGGCTCATCATGCTGCAGGATGCGCCACATGCATTCCACGTACTCCGGGGCGTACCCCCAGTCCCGGCGGGCCTTGAGGTTGCCCAGATAGAGCGAGTCCTGCTTCTTGGCCAGTATGGCCGCTATCGCCCGGGTGATCTTGCGGGTGACGAAGGTCTCGCCCCTGCGGGGGGACTCGTGGTTGAAGAGTATGCCGTTGGACGCGAACATGTGGTAGCCTTCGCGATAGTTGCGCGTCATCCAGTATGCATACACCTTGGCACAGGCGTAGGGACTGCGAGGAGCGAAAGGCGTGCTCTCGCCTTGTGGAGGGGGGGACGAGCCGAACATCTCGCTGCTCGACGCCTGATAGAAGCGGACCTTGTTGCCGCTGCGTCTGACCGCGTCCAAGATGCGGACCGTGCCGGTGGCGACGACGTTCGCTGTGTACTCAGGCATATCGAAGCTCACCCGCACATGGCTCTGCGCTCCGAGGTTGTAGATCTCCTCTGGCTTGATGTTGTAGATTATGTTGGATAGCTGCTCGGAGTCGGATAGGTCTCCGTAGTGCAGGTCCAGATGACGGTGCGGCTCTTGCGGCCCCTCATAGATATGATCGATGCGGGAGGTGTTGAAAGTGCTCGCTCGGCGAATGATGCCATGCACCTCATAGCCTTTTGAGAGCAGGAGTTCAGCCAGGTATGAACCGTCCTGACCAGTGATGCCCGTGATGAGGGCTTTCTTGGTCTCCATGAGAACGCGACCTCGGACTGGTATAGCCTAATGGCCAATATAATCATGGCTGCGCCGGTCTACTCGCCCCTCGGACCGCCCGAGCGCCTCGTCCCGCAAGCAATCTCGGGAAATGCTGGAATATCCTCATGAAGCAATCTTTTTATGCCCGGATTGGAATAGTCCCCAATCAGGGAACAGCATGGCGCCTAAGAAGGAAGGAGTCAAGGACGAGGACTGGTTCGCGCAGCTCGATGCGCAACTGGAGAGGGAGACCGAACAGATTCACAAAGACCTGTCCGAGCTCAATGATCAGAAGCGCACGATCAACAAGGCGCTCATCGAGGACCTCTGGAAGATATGGTATCGGTTCGAGAAGGCCAACGTGCACATGACCATGGAACCGACCACCGAGGTCTTCGCCAACTACGAGTCCTATCCTGAGGCGTGGCATTTCAAAGATGGCTTCAACTTCGCCGCCGTCAATGGGCTGCAGCTAGTGGACCGGACCCAGGACCAGGGGAGGATGGGAGACTCCATCAAAATCTGGTACTACTCGGTCGACTCCACCCCGCACCTGAGGGCGATCTTCGAATACTGCGAGGGTGAGCACTACTACAAGTACGCGGGATGGAAGCGCATCTTCGCTCAGTTCGTGGTGTTCGATGCGCCGCTTGCCAAGCTGGACATGAACGACCTGCACAAGAGGCTCGGCGACGTGGTCAAGGCCTGGTACGAATCGCACCTGCGCAAGAACCGAGAACTCATCGTCAAGCACCTGAAAGAGAACTGCGAGCGGGGAGAGACCTTCACCGAGTGAGCATCCCCGGCCCTTAGCATTTTTCTAGGTTCGAGGCCAGGCGTTCGCTCCTTCAAACAGGCGGGAGCACTTTCGCTGAGCCCGTAAGAATACCTTTAAAGCCAAGCCGGATAGCTTTCCCACAGTGAATCACCTCGAGGTGTACCTATGGAAAAGGAAGAACTCGCACCCCACGTCGCAGAGATCTCTCGGGTGCTCGGGAACAAGGTCGACGAGAAGGACATTTGGAAGGAGATGGAGACGTACCTGAACCTGTACCGCGTGTCGCTGGAAACGGCGAAGAGAAGCGTGGTGCGCAAGCTTGGCGGGGATCCCAACGCTTTGACCAGGGGGGTCCGGAAGCAGCTGAACGACCTGACGCCGGCGGAACAGAGCGTGGACGTGCTGGTAAAGGTCCTGTCCGTGAACCGAAAGGAGATCGAGACCAGCGGTGAGACCAGACAGATCCTCTATGGCATTGTGGCGGACGAAACGGGCACCATGCCCTACACGGCCTGGGACGCGGAACGGTTCCAGATGAACCGGGGGGAGGCGGTGCTGATCCGCAACGCCTATACCAAGGAGTGGAACGGTTCCTCGCAATTGAACTTGGGGACCAGGGCGACCATCGAGCAGGAGGAGCCGGACTCGGTCAAGTTGCCCGAGGGCATGGATGCTCCCTCCGGACCATCCATCTGCAAGGTGGCTGAGCTCCAGGAGGGCATGAACAACGTGCACATAGTGATCAAGGTGCTCTCAGCGGAGCAGAGGAAGCTGGAGACGCCCAACGGGCCGAAGACCGTCTTCTCGGGCATGGCCGCGGATGAGACGGGGAAGGTGCAGTACTCGGCCTGGCACGATTTCGGCCTGAAGAAGGACGATGTCATCTCCATCCACGGTGCCTACGTCAAAAGCTGGCGCGGCATCCCCCAACTGAACTTCGGCGAGAGGGCGGAGGTGGCGCGCACCAAGGCTCTCGCTTTGGCGGAGGCGGACCTGGCCAAGCCCAAACTCCGATCCCTCGATGAGATGGAGCGGGTGGGAGGGGCGGTGGACGTGCTTGTCTCCGGGATAGTGGTGGACATCAAGAAAGGCAGCGGGCTCATCTTCCGGTGTCCCCAATGCAATCGACTGGTGCAGAAGGGGTTGTGCCGCCTCCATGCAAAGGTGGAGGGTCAACCTGACCTGCGCATCAAGGCGGTGGTGGACGATGGTTTCGGCGCCTTGACCGCGGTCATGAACCGGGACATCACCGAGGCGCTCGTAGGCGTTCGATTGGACGAAGCGCTCAAAGAGGCCAAGGAAGCCATGAACCCGGAGATCGCGCGGGAGCAGATCGAGCAGAGGCTTTTCGCCAAGGCGCTCGAGGTCAGAGGCAATGTGACTAGCGACGAATACGGGCTCATGATGATCGTCACCGAGGCCAGGATCCTCGTGCCCGAGGTCAGGGCCGAGGCCTCTGCCCTGCTCTCCGAACTGGAGGCTAGCCAGTGATCGCCCGCGAGGTGGCTTGGCGGGTTTTCGCCGGAGAGTACAACGCCTCCCGACTGGAGATCAAGGGGGAAGGGGAAAGGGCGCCGTCCTACGTCGTCTCCCCCCTAGGGGCGATGATCAATCGAGTGTTCATCGTCGGAGTCCTCACGGATAGAGAGAACCTCGGCACCGAGGAGGAGCCACTTTGGCGGGCGAGGGTGTCAGATCCCACTGGCACATTCTATGTTTCCTCGGGACAGTATCAGCCAGAAGCGACCGCGGCCTTGTCCAAGATCGACCCGCCGGCCTTCGTGGCGGTGGTGGGCAAGACCCGCACCTATTCGCCGGAGGAGGGCACGATGTACGTCTCCGTCAGGCCGGAGAAGGTCACGGTGGTGGATGCCAGGATGAGGGACCACTGGGTGCTGGAGACCTGCAAATCCACTCTGAAGAGGATCGATGCCATCGGCGCCGCCACGGAGATGGAGGCTCCGAACCTTGAGGAACTGGTCAGACTCGGTTATCCCCGGGCTTTGGCCGACGGGGTGGTTCGGTCCTTGTCGCATTACACCGACCTGGACCTAGGACGGTACCGGGGCATGGTGGTCGACTCGCTGAAGTTCCTGTTGCCGGAGTACCAGGGTGAGGCAGAAGGAGAGATGCCCGAGCGGCTGGCTGAATCCGCGGAAGAGATCGAGGATGATGAAAAAGAGGCGAAGGCCGAGGAGGACAAGGAGGAGAAGGTGCTCGCCACCATAACCGCCCTGGACCGCTCCGGCAAAGGAGCGTCCTGGGATGAGGTGGTGGACGAAGTGAAGAAGGCCGGTATCGACAAGACCGAGCTGGAGGAGATCACCAACTCCCTCATGGACAAAGGCATGATCTACGAACCGGTCCTGGGCAAGATGAAGCGCATCTGAGGTCAGTGGAACTCGCGCCTAGAGCGGAAGACCGCCACCAGCCCGAGGAGCCCGAAGAAGGACCCCTCGAAGACGAATAGGCCGAGGGTGAAGAGGGAGAAGAACCCGCCTAAGGCCACGAGGCGGAAATGCCTTCTCTTGAGAGCGAAGTAGCCTGCCATCAGGGACATGAGACTGCAGAACCCCAGAAGGGCGATCACCGCCAGCGCTGCCGCCCTCCATTCCTCGTACGAATAGAGGCCAGAGGTCATGAGGCTGGCTATTAGTTGGTCGACCGAGGCGTAGAGGTAGATCGTGCTCAGGATCCCGTCCAGCCCAGAGAGGATGAACAACCAGCCTCCCACCGAAGCGGAGGCCAAGAAACCAGAGGGTCTGGGGGCCGGACCCCGCGCTGGTCCCCCTCCGATCGCACGCCCGCATTTCGGACATTGAGTCGCATCAGATGGAAGATATTCTCCGCAATGAATGCAGAAGCTGACCTTCTGCTCGGAATCTGAAGCGGTGTTCATTCTCCTCCCTCTGTCAAGTGCGAGGTCTGATAAATTGATTCTGACTCATCGTCCAAGCTCCCTGAGCAGGTAGTCCTCGTCCCTCCACTGGGAGCAGAAGTGCGAGTTCATCTCTCCTACCAACAACCGATACCAGTAGACCAGGAAGGGTAGGAAGACGATAGCCAGGACGGCGTACAGAGCGAACTCCCTTTTCTTCAGCGTCGCATTCGCCGCGAACCTCAATTCCAGTCCGTTGGGCTTGGCAGCGACGGAGGCCTGCTGGAGGAACGCCATCCAACGCTTCTCATGCGCTGGCGGCAACGAAGTGAGCGCGTGGAGGCTGAGCAGGGTGATGAAAATTCCGACGATCGGCAATGCCCCCAAGGCCGCGTACATCGGATCGGGGGCCTTCTCTTTGGAGCCCGCCTCACGCTCGATGCTTTCCAGGTTGGATAGCTCGGTCCCGATCCGTTCCAGCGTCCCCTTCTCCTCGGCCACGGTCCGCAGGTATTCGAGCAGGCCTCGCCGGAGCATCGATTCCCGACGAAAGTGCTCTCGCAACCTCAGCAGCAGTCGGTAGTTCAGCAACGCGGTGAAGGCGAAGGCCACGGTGAACATGAAGAATAGGCCGACAACCAGACCTTCCAACGTCCCGAGCCAGTAGGTGAAAATGAATCCCACGAGCACGCCCCCGCCCACCCCGATCAGGGGCAGGTAGGTGATCCAGCCCTTGATGGTCTCGTCGGTCCGCTCCCGGGCTTTGATGCTCTCCATGACATGGGACTTGGCCCCGGCACGCAGCGCCGGATCCCCTTTTCCCTTGCCGGAAGTGTTCCCTTTCATAGACTGGCTCATGCGGTACCTCGTTCAAAGGTGAGCTTGGTATCAGGCCCTCGCTATAGAAAGCTTGGCGGTGCCGCTCACTTCTTGACCACGATGCCCGCGTAGCCCACCACTTCTTTCATGGGCGACACGTCCCCCGATGTGGCATACTTCAGCAGGTCCGCCTCTCGTCCTGCCACGGCCTCCAGCATGGCCATGACCGGGCCGTAGCCGCACATTGAGACATCATTGGTCATGACCGCCGTCTCCACCCCCCGAGCATCGAGCTTGAGTATCTTCTCGATGACCATGGAGTCCTTCTTCTTCGCCTCCTGGGGCGAGACATAGTGCGAGAAGTCGCTGGAAGCGATGACCACCACGTCCTTGCCCTCGTTGGCCTTCTTCAGTCGGGCGCCCAGCTCACGTGCGGTCTCGTAATCCTGGAACATCATGACGATGGGCAGTATCTGCACGTCCGACTTGAAGTACTGGAGGAACGGCAGCTGAACCTCCAGGGAATGCTCCTGCAAGTGGGCATAGGGATCGTCCTCCACCAGACCCCTGAGCTGGGAGGCAAGCTCCTGGTCCACCTTGCACACGCCTAGGGGGGTGGAGAAGTCCTCGGTGCTCATGGCCACTCCCGCCCCTAGACCGTGGTGGTTCGGACCGATGATGACGAACGTCTGAGGGAATCCTTGCTTGGCCAATGCGGCGTAGACATGCGCCGCCACCGGACCGGAGTACATATAACCGGCGTGCGGGACCACCGCTCCCACGATCTTGCCACCACCCTGGCCCAGATGAGGGATCCGCCCCGGCCCGAGCCGGTGATTGAAGCAGTCCTCGATCTCCTGGCGCAGCTCCTTGTCTTTGCCCGCATAGAATCGGCCCGCCACCGCTGGATAGCGCATGCTCATCAAACAAATGATTAGGGAAGTGGAAGTAGAAGAATTTTATGACGGCTCAGAGGCTGGCCTCGAAGTCGTCGATGGTGAGCTTGAAGTCCTCGTCCCTGGACAGCTGCCCCCTTTCCTTCAGGGTCTCGCGGGTCAGCAGCCAGTAGACGCAGGCTAGCGCCCGGCGGCCCTTGTTGTTGGTAGGGACGACCAGGTCCACGTTGCGCGTTTCGTTGTTGGCGTCGCACAATGCCAGTATGGGTATGCCCACGTTCATCGCTTCCGCCATGGCCTGCTGGTCGGCCGCAGGGTCCGTGACCATGAGTATCTCTGGTTCGACGAAGTCCGATAGTCGGGGATTGGTGAGCGACCCGGGCACGAACCTGCCGGGGAACGTCTTGGCGCCGATGGCCTTGGTGAAGATCTTCACTGGCTTCTGTCCGTATTGGCGAGCGGACACGACCAGGATGCGGTCCGGCTGGAAACGTGACAGGAACTTCGCGGCCGCCCGGATGCGGGCATCGGTCTGCTTCACATCCATGACGTACAATCCGTCCGATCGGACCTTGAATATGAACTGTTTCATGTCGGCGCTCTTCTGCTGCGTGCCGATATGAACGCCAGAAGTCAGGTAAACGTCCTCTGATACAAGCAGGTCTGTAGTGGTTTCCTCGCTCATCTGCAACCCCTCATTCATCCCTCTTCACATCGATGGGTATGATCTCTTTTTCGAACTCCATCTTGGCAATCTCGATGGGATCGATAACCCCCTCTGGGATGTCCAGGAGTGTGGGCGCGCCGAGAGAAATCTGCAGTGCCCTGGCACCGATGATGCGCGCCTTCTCGAAACGGGTGTATTTCCTAATTTCAATCACCGACAAGGGAGTAACCCCATATTAACGATGCCCTTATAAGCTTTATGCAATTCGGCGGCCCCTCTCGGGCACTCCAAATTATTCATCTGGGTAAACCTACGAGCACCTTTTCCTTGGGCTTGGACTCATTCCTCGCGCAGCCGTTCCCGAACGTAGGGCACTAGCCCCCCGTTGTCAAGGACCTCCACCAAGAACTTGGGCAAACGCTCGAAGCGCAGTTCCTTTCCTGTCACGACCGACCGGACAAGGCCTCGCTCGAGGTCGACCTCCACCTCGTCTCCTTGCCTCAATAGCGCTTGCGCTTGAGGACAGATGATGACCGGCAGCCCTACGTTCACCGCGTTCCGGAAGAAGATGCGGGCGAAGCTGACGGCGATCACCCCTGATACACCAGCTAACTTCAACGCCAAAGGCGCCTGCTCCCGGCTCGAGCCGCAACCGAAGTTGCGCCCCGCCACGATGATATCGCCCTTGGCCACTTGCTTGGCGAAGGATGGGTCGGCATCCTCCAACACGTGCTTCACCAGATTCTCAGGACTGTAGTCGTCCAAGTATCGGCCGGGAATGATGAGGTCGGTGTTGATGTGGTCACCGAAAAGCCACGCCCTGCCTCGTATCACGGAACGACCTCCCTAGGGTCCGCTATCTCTCCCTTAATAGCGCTGGCTGCTACCGTGACCGGACTGGCCAGATAAATCTCCGCCTCAGGCGAACCCATCCTCCCGCGGAAGTTGCGGTTGGTGGTGGCGATGCATCTTTCCCCGGGAGCAAGAAGACCTTCGTGCGCCCCCAGGCAAGGTCCGCATCCGGGGTTGAGAACTATGGCCCCAGAGCGCACCAGGGAGGCGATGATCCCTCGCTCTATGGCCTCAAGGTAGATATCCCTCGAGGCGGGGGCGACTATCAGCCTGACCTTGTCCGAGGCTTTCTTCCCCCGAAGGACGCCCTCCGCGGCCGTGAGGTCCTCCAACCGGCCGTTGGTGCACGAGCCGATGAAAGCCTGGTCGATGCTCATTCCTAGGACCTGGCCCACAGACACCACGTTGTCCACGGCGTGAGGCTTGGCCACCTGGGGGGCAAGCTCGCTCAGGTCGAAATGCTTAATCGCCTTCACCTTGGCGTCATCGTCCGTGTGCACCGGGTGCCAGGGGATTTGAGTGCGACTGGATAGGAACTGCTCGGTCTTGGCGTCCGGAAAACAGACGCCCGTCTTGGCCCCCATCTCCACGCTCATGTTCGAGAGGACCATTCGCCCGGCGATGGATAGACGCTCCACCACATCCCCCGTGAACTCGACGCATTGGTAGTCTGCCCCGTCGGCTCCCATTTTGCCGATGACGTGCAATATCGCGTCCTTCGCGCTCACCATAGGGGGAAGACCACCGTCCATGACCAGCCTCATCGTCTCTGGTACCCGCAGCCAGAGCTCGCCCAGGGCCCAGACGGCGGCCATTTCCGTAGCCCCTATGCCCGTGGCGAATGCGCCCAACGCTCCATAGGTCGTCGTATGCGAATCCGTGCCTACCACCAGCATACCCGGCAGTACATGTCCCTTGGAGGGCAGCACCTCATGGCACACCCCCTCCCTGAGATCGTAGAACGTGCCGATGCCCTCCTGCCGCACGAACTCCCTGACCACCTTGTGCGATTCGGCTGCCTTGACCGTGGAGGCGGGCACGCGATGATCGAAGAGGATCACCAGCTTATCTGGCTCCTTGATACGCTTGGCGCCCATCTCTTTGAAGGCCTTGAGCACCAGAGCGGAGTTCTCGTGAGACATGGCCAGGTCGATCTTGGCCGTGACGATTTCTCCCGCCTGGACATCCTTGCCGGACGCTCGGGAGAGCACTTTTTCCGCGAAGGTCCTCGCTCCCATGCGCTACCGACTAACCAGGCCCGACCTAATAATCGTGTCGCCGACGGAGGAACGGTCTGAACCAAGGAGATACGGTCGCAGAGAACGTAGAAGGACAGGAATGATTATGGCTGCGACGAGAGATTAGAATCGAGGGATGAAAGATGAGCGTCAAGGTCACGGTCTTCGATGGCGCCGATTGCATTGGCGGCAACAAAATCCATCTGGACTTCGATGGCCACGGTCTGTTCTTTGACTTCGGGCAGAATTACCACCAGCTGGGCGAGTATTACAGTGATTTCCTCCAGCCCCGTTCTGCTACGAGGGGCATTCATGATCTCGTGAAAATGGGCTTGGTCCCCCACCTCAAACAGTACCGTTCAGACCTGGTGCCTGCCGATATGGACGCGAATCGGGCGCTCGACGTGCAAGTGGACGCGGTGCTCATCTCCCATGCGCATATGGACCACATCGGACACGCCGGCCTGTTCGACCTGGACATCCCGTTCGTGGCATCGCCCACGACCATGGCCATCATGAAGGCCCTTCGGGATTGCGGCAGCACGCCCGAGGGCGAGACCGTCTATGGTTCGCTCCGCGACAGGACTCCGGCTGACGGAAGGGTGCTGAAGGTCGCGTCGAGCTCCGATTCCTACCAGGGCCGAGCCTTCGTTCCTACCAGCACGTGCTCCGCTGACCTCGAGGTCTTCTGGGCGACCTCGCCGGCGAAGAAGAAGGAGCTGGAGGCTCGAGGGATGCTCAGCTGCGGGTCCCTCGGCTTCGAGTTCCAGTCCTTTGACGTCGATCATTCCATCTACGGCGCTACGGCCTATGGCGTGGAAACCTCGAGCGGATGGGTGGTGTACACCGGCGACCTCAGAGCCCATGGTCGATACGGGAACAAAACCTGGAAGTTCGCGGAGAAGGCCGCCGAACTACAACCCGAGCTGCTCATCATCGAGGGAACGCGAACCTCCCGGGACGCGGACGCGGGCGATCGCTCCGAGGAGAAAGTGGCCCGGACCTGCATGGAGGCGGCCAGGCATGAGGAGGAGCTTATCGTCGCGGATTTCGGACCGCGCAACTTCGAGCGACTGGAGACGTTCAAGGACATCGCCCAGAGACTGGATCGCACTTTAGTGGTGACGGTGAAGGACGCCTACTTCCTGGAGGCGCTGCGGACCGCGGACGGCATCGATCGCATGCGGGGCATGAGGGTTTACCTCCCGCTCAAAGGCACCACATCCGGCATCGATGACAAGGTCCACCAACGGTTCGAGGGCTTGTTCGTGGACCCGGGTGAACTGCATTCCGCTCCGCGCGAACACATCCTTTGCTTCTCGTACTTCGACATGAGCCAGCTGTTGGACATCAAACCCGAGGCGGGGACGTATATCTATTCGAGCAGCGAGGCTTACAGTGAAGAGCAGGTCGTGGACTTCCGTCGGCTCTGGCACTGGCTGGAGATGTTCCACTTCAAGATCAAGGGATTCTGGATGGAGGGCAAGAAGGGAGAGGAGGTGCCGAGATTCGATCATGACTACCATGCGTCCGGGCATGCCTCGGTGGAGGACCTGGAACGCCTCATCGAGGCCATCGCGCCGAAGAGGGTCATGCCTGTCCACACCGAAGACATAGGTCCTTTTCGACGATTCGAGAAAATCGAGCTGGTCCCCGCGCGCAAGGGAGCGACGATCGATCTCTGAGCTATCAAGAGGCTTCGAGTCTGCATGGGAGGGTAATGAGGCTTGGTAGCTTCGGGAGTCCTGATCAGCGTAATCCGAACCATTTCGCTTCCTCCGCATCGAAGTAGTACCGGCGGTCCAAGGCAATGATGAGCGCCGCCGAAGGCAGACCGAGCACGCTGAGGTGAGGGGAGCCGCCCGCGAACGCAAGGAGGACGAATGCGGATGCCACGCCCACTCCGACAGGGACGATGAGCATCCAGTGCCTTCTCTTCGAGCTCTGCCATCGCCTCATCGATGCCTTCTCCGGCCGCAGATCCCCTAGCACCGCTCCCGCTACTGCCCCTGAATACAGGCAGGCAAAGTAGAGAGCGTCCGCCGGATCGCGGCGAGGTCTGCAGGCCCCCAGGCAGTCCCAGACGAAATGTGGCGAGGACAAGGACATCTGGACCCCTTTGCAGGCGGGCAGAGGGGCGATGTGCAGATGACCGATCTCCCTCTCCGCTCGGTCGTGCCTCCAATAGGCCAGGCCGACGCGCACGTGCATATCCTGAATGTAGTGCAACGCCCGCCCGAGGCACCACACCGCGTCCTCTTCCCTGCCTTCCAGGTGTGCGCTCCTGGCCTTCCAGACCATCCTCATCATTTCCCTTCTACCAGCCGAATGGTGCGGGATCCGGTGGAGCCTCGTTCCCCCCTTCTCCCGTGACGCGCTCTTGGTCGCGTTCCGATCCGGGTCCAGAGAAGCCTCTACCAAGATGCGAGTCAAGTGATCCGAGAGACCAAGAGCGTCCGCCACCTGCGTGGTGACGTCAACGTGGTTGCGCCACTTCATCCCATCCCGGATCGAAACAAGGATGAGAGTATTTGAATCGCCGAGGGGGCGAGCTGAAAGTGCTCTCAGATGCCGAACGGATCGGAGCGCTTGCATGCCCCGCATTGGTGCGGGACGTTGGTCCGCAGGGCCCCCTCCATCTCCTGCAGCATGACCAAGAGGCCCTTCCCCTCGTGCCGCTCCTGCAGCATCACCTCGGCCAGGCTTCCATATTCGACCTTGGTCTTGATCAAAGGAAGATAGCGCCTCTCGTCCGCGCTCGCCCTCCTGCTGGCAACGGCGTGCAGCTTCCTGAGTTCGGGTCGGAACTGCGAAACCCCGCCCAGGATGGCCTTCTCCGTCATCTCTTTCAGCGCCTCCTCGTCCTCCTCTAGCCCAAGGTCGTCGCAACGCAGCAGCGCCAATATGAATGCCACGAGGGCCACGTCGGCCCGCAGACACTCCTGCTCATCGATGGCTTTTAGCTCCAGGCAGCAGCGGGAGAACCGCACTATCACGCCCCGGGAATCCACCCACTCGTGACAGAGCCGCTCTCCGCCGTGCTCCCGAAGAGTGGCATACATCTCCTCCTGGATCTGGCGCTGATGCTCGGGGCTCCGCAGCTTCTCCGGGATGATGCCATGGGTGATCGAGGGAAGCCGCCTCTGGTTCTCGCGGTAGAAGATCAGACGGTTGTCCATCGCCCTGGTCTCCTTCCCTTCCACCAATGGGGAGGAAGCGGACACCGCCACCAGGTAGGGGATGAGCGCCCTCAGGCGGTTGTACATCCTGACCATATCCTCGCCATCCCGGAAGGGGAGGTTGACCTGCAGGGCCTGGATGTTCAGCCAGCCATGCTGCCGGATGTCGAAGAGGCGATCGTAGATCTCGTAGATCTCGCTGTCCTCGTGCTCCCACACCTGCGCCTCCTCAAGCCGCAGCGCAGGATGCATCCCCAAGCCCAGCAGGCGGTACTTGCCTTCGGTGCGGGCGTAGAACCCTTGCAGGCCTGAGTACAGTGAGGCTTCCAACGAAACGAGGTCGTGCGCCGGCACGGAGGGGGTGATCTCCAGCACATGCTTCTGCAGTTCCTTGGACAGGTGCACTGGGCCGAAGGGGATCTCGTTCCTGAGCTCACCGGCCAGCTCCTTGATTATCTGGTCCGAGATGGGCAGGGGGTTGAAAGACTCGTCGTTGATCGAATATTCGTGCTCCGTTCCGATGGTCATTCGAACCCCTCCTTCTGCAGTCAGATGCTGATCGATTTGTTCCATTCCCAGCGACCACCCGCGCTTAGATAGCGCCCCGCTTCTATCTCTTCATGCCTTCATCAGGCGAGCCACGATGCGCTCGTACACGTCTGGATAGTGTTCCTCCTCCCCATTCTCCAGGGAGGGGTTGTCGTTGACCTCGATGACGAAGAGCTTGCCTCCGCGCTCCTTGATGTCCACGCTGTACAGCCCTTCGCCGATGGCGCACGCCGCCCTCACCGCCAAGCGCAACGCCCGCTCCGGAACCCGGTCCAAGGGCAGCGTCTCCACACCATAGTAGGGCACCTCCTCTTCCTCGATTGGGCGAACCTCTTCCGGCTCGATCTCCACGTAGCGGGAGGCGAACAGCACCTCGCCGTCCAGTATCCCAATGCGCCAGTCCTCCTCGCTTTCCACGTGTTCCTGGACCACGATGAGGTGACTGAGCTTCAGGTAGGAGGTGGCGATGCGCGTCAGCTCCCTCCGGTCGTGCGCCACCTTCACCCGATTGCTGAAGCTGGTGGAGGGCTCCTTGAGGACCAGGGGGAAATGCAGCTGGCCGATGATCCCTTCCTCACCGGCCTCGACGTCCCTCCTACCCAGATACCAGGTCTCAGGTATCGGCACTCCCGCCTTCTGTAAGTGCATATACATGTTCACCTTGTCCGAGCATATCCGGATGGAGGTGGCATCGTCGATGACCGGGATGCCGTGCAGGCTGGCCCAACGGGCGGCCACATAGGTGGCGTTCAGCGGGTCGGTGCGGCCGCGAATGAGAAGCGCGCTGGTCTTGGCGATCTTGCGCATCTCCACCGGGAAGATGAAGTAGGAACGGTGGCCCAGAGCCTCGGCAGCGTCGCGGAAGCGCATCACCGCCCCTAGCTTGCGCGAATGGCTCAATGTCTGTCTGTCCACGAAAATGCCCAGCGTGCCCATCGCCGCCCTCACCCCGTCCGGGGGCCATTGCAGCGATGAGCCCCTCTCTCGTCCTTGTCGTCGTCCTGCATGCGCAGCGTCACTTGACCCAGAAGGATTAGCTCAACCCACCCAGGGTATTTATTGATTGTTGCCGGAACGCCTGCTATCGACCTGGCTGGTGACCAGGAGATCGGACCAGGCGGCGTTCAGAAGGTCGCCTCATCGGGTGGGTCCTTCTCCGCCGGTCGTTGCCTGGGTCGGCGCAGCTTGCTATATCCGATGTAGGTCAGCACGACTGCGAGCGCAACCAGCAGGACCGCTGGCAGCAATACCTCCAGCCCCAGGCCACCGGTTGCTTCGCTGAGCCAGTTGCCTCCCGCCATCTGCGTCTCCCCGTACGCTTCGAAGGCGCGTTTGGCGGCCGAGTTCAAAGCCAATACGAGAAGGGATACCGAAGCCAGTATCAGCAACCAGGAGGATGAGAAGATGATGATGATCTTGGTGTTCTCACCCGGGGAGATGATGTCCCTGGCCTTCCACGACAGCTCGTAGTAGACAAAACCATGGTCCTCTTGACGAGTGACGAAGCCGCCCTCCTCCAGCTTCTTGAGATGTCGGTGGATGGCAGCCTTGTCGATGCTCAGCTCCTCCGCGAGCTGAGTAATGGTCCGGCGGGAAGGCTGGAGCGCCTTCAAGATCTCTATGCGAGTGTCGGAGGCTAATGCGAACAAGGCCTTCTTGTCCAGCTCCACCTTCATCTTCTGCTGCCCCTTGCCTAAGGAAAAGGGGGCCGGGAGGCTTAACCTCTCTTGCGGCTCCGCGAGATCACCTCACGGCCGCCACAGGCGACACCGTTCCCTCGCCCAGCATATAGGGGATGAGATACTGACTCCTCTCGGCGTACACCAGCTCTCCCGCGGGGCTCAGGTCCAGCAACGAGTTCGCCAGCACCTTCACGTCGGTGATCGTGTACAGATACTCACCGATGTAGTGCGTGCGAACGATGTACTCTCCCGAATCCACCGCCAACTTTCCGGTCAGCGCCAGCGTGTCTCCGGCCAAATGGAACACAAAGACGGCCGATGTTACGTTGTAAGTGGAAGCATCATAGGTGGTGATGGGGATGATCAAGGCGCCAGTCTCGACATCGAAGAGCACCGCGTGGTGGTCCCATAGAGCCTGGGAATACGACCTTCCAGGCACGGTCAGGTTGGCGTCCTCTCGTGGCTGGAGGGGATCGGAGACATCGAAGAGGGACAGCTTGATCGAGCCGTTCAGCATGCCGATGCCCACCAAGTGGGTGGAGTTCACTGGATGCAGGTAGGAGGAAAAGCCTGGAAGCGCTAGGGAACCGACGATCCGGGGATTGCTGGCCACGCTCAAATCGATGACGAACAGCGGGTCCACCTGTCTGAAGGTGACCAGATAGAGCGTCTCGCCGACGAAACGAGCGGAATAGATGCGCTCCCCCGGGGCGATGTTCTCCAGCTGGCCAACTCGCTTAAGGTCGGCGTCCAGGATGTAGACGGCGTTGCTCTGGTTCGTCCAGGAGGTGGTGGTCGCGATTCGCAGCTGGGATCCATGCTCGTCCAAAGCGAACTGGTTGAGCGGCCAGCCGGGGACGGACCCTCGGGCATTGGGCTGCATGACCAGACCTTCCAGCCCGATCTTGTAGATGGTGGTGGAGAAGGAATCAGTGGCGCTGACGACGCTGACGGCCGTTCCTCCGGCGCCAGTTCCAGACCATACCGCCTCCCCTGTCCATTTCTGATATGTGAGGTAGAGGGCGCCTTGCGACATGTAGACGATGGAGGCGTAGCCCACGAGCAGCGAGGTATAGTTGCTCTTCAGCTGCTTGAGGTCCACCGCCAGCAGGTTGAGGAAGGCAGCGGAGTCCTTACAATCGGGATCGTAGTGCACCCGGGTCGGGTCCAGCTCTGTAACTGAGCTGTTGATCCAAAGCTTGGGGCGGACCACGGAATCGTCATTCGTCCAGATGAAATGCTGCGCCACCGCATATACGATGCCACCGGCCAGTCGGGTGGTGCTGGGATTGCCGGAGATGCCGAACAGGCCTAGCATCTGAGGCTGCGCCACGTCGGATAGATCGAACACCAGCACCACGGTCCGTTCCTCGGGCATCCTCCAGACCCAGGGGGTCATGACCTGCGGGTCGTAGACCGGATAGGGACCGGCCACGTATGCGATTATCGCCAGCTCCCCGTCGAAGAGATATATCCCATGGATCCAGACACTGTAGTTCGCATCCGTCCCCAGATGATCGCGCACCAGTATCTCCGAGACGTTGGACATCTGCGCCGGAGGATAGGCACGGACGATGTGCACTCTATCGAGGGAGGCGATGAATAGGTACTGGCCGTCGGTCTTAACCAGGTCGGCCTCGTCCACGCCTTCCACCTGGACATTGGTGTTGGAGTGCTTCATTGACTCCGAGGCGACGGCCTGACCGTTCCCCCCCATGGTGAGCGCCGCGTCGTATCCTCCTCGCGAGTTCGAATTGGAGACGTAGCCGCTCATCTGGCTGTAACTAGAGAAAGTGGGAAGAGTCTCTTCGCCGTCGGATGACGCGGGCGCCTTCACCAGCACCATCGCCGAACCCATGACGAGGAGGGCACAGACCACCATTGATGACCAGGCTAAGGACCGCCGGCTCATGTTATCGACCGACTCGATGGGAGCAGGGTGTATTCCTATGTGCGCTCGCCGTTGACTTCTTCGTCAATCCCCCCTCCATCATTGGGTAGGTCATGAAATTGCCCCTGGTGACCGTCGTTTGCCAGGAACATCCAGCGGTCTTGCGCATCAATGACCTCCAACCGAACAGAACTAGCAGGAGACTTTTTAACCGGCACCGTGTATCGGGCAGGGAGTGCACCAACGGCAATCGCTGTGCGGCGTGCTGCCAATGCCTAATGCGGTCAAGGCTCAAGGGCAAGACCATGATCACGATCCAGGTGAAGTCCGGACAGGACCTCCATGGCGGAGGATGAGGCAGTGGAGCTGCTATTCCTTCTGGTGACGTATGCATTCCTAGGCGGTTCGATCAAGTTCATCGACCAAGCCTACGATGAGCACAGCTTCGACCGGCGCAGCGCCAATCTGCTCGCGATCCTGGCCGGAGTGGTCATGGGCTTCCTCATGGCCGCGGACAGCCCGTTCTCCACCGCCTTCTTCATCGCCATGCTCATCAGCCTGTTCATGGCCAAGAAGATGGACAACCTGGCCTTCGTCATCGGTGCGCTGGTGGCGGTAGGCTCGTTCCTGCTGTTCTTCAGCCAGTATGATGTGATCCTGCTGCTGTTCCCTATCGTGGGTTTCTTGCTGGCTGGATTCGTGGACGAGGTGATGGACGAACTGGCGCACAGATGGGAGTTGCGCGGAACGATGGAATCGTTCCTCACCTATCGGCCGTTCAGCGACATCGCATTGGTGATCATGGTGCTGTTGGGAGTCTTCGGCTGGGTCTACCTCATCCCTTACTTCGCGTTCACCCTCGCCTACATGTTCGTGGAGTCGGTGAGCGTGAACGGCCTACGCATGCCCATCCGCATCCGCCCCTCTTGAACCCTGCAGGGGTCCAAGACGGGATTAGGATTAAGAGCGGGAAAGAGAAATACCTGCGTAGGTGGCGAATTTGGCCGTTTCCACGAGAAGGAGGAATCTGACCGGTCTAACCGCCGGCTACGTGCTCATCGCATTGGCGGTCTCGATCCTGATAGGCTATTCCATCAACAAGTTCTGGTACGCCCTGCCCATTTTCATGATCGCCTTGGGTGCGTACGTCATTTTCCTGGGCACGCTGCCCCGCACGCCTGGCCGCGATGTTCGCTCGGGGATGATATATACCCTCACCTGGGGAGGCATCATGGCGGTGCTGGGGATGTTGCTCATCACCAACGACCTGCTGCCGAACAACGTGCCGGTGCTGATCGCGGTCTTCCTCATCTTCCTTGGAGCGATAGCCGTGGTGGCCTTCGCCACCCGCCCCAAGTAGCGGGTGAAGGGCAGGACCATCGATGGCTCCTATCGATATCTAGTTAGAGGGGATGTTCTCTCAGGCCCAAATGAGGAGTGAGAAGCATGCATCCGATGACGGAAGCGAACCTGCACAACGCGTTCTCGGGCGAATCGATGGCGCACATGCGCTACAACGTCTATGCTGGAGTGGCAGACAAGGAAGGTTTTAAACAGGTGGGCAGGCTGTTCCGGGCCATCGCCTTCGCAGAGCAGGTGCACGCCACCAATCACCTGACCCGCATGCCCCTTAGGCCCGCCGCCGCCGTGGGAGAGGCCCCGATGGGCGTTGGGAGCACTTCTCAAAACCTGCAGTTCGGTGTGGACGGAGAGACGTTCGAGATCGAAGAGATGTATCCTGCCTACCTGGAAGTGGCCAAGATGCAGGGCGAAAAGACGGCTCAGCTCTCCTTCACCTACGCCTGGAACACCGAGAAGATACACCAGAAGCTGTTCAAAGAGGCGAAGCAGCTGGTGGACTCGGGCAAGGACTGGAAGCAAGTGAAGGTGCACGTGTGCGAGGTATGCGGCTACACCGGAGAGGGCGAGGGCCCGGACAAATGCCCCTTCTGCGGCGCAACGAAAGAGGCGTTCAAGTCCTTCATCTAGGCTTGACGAATGGCGATCTACCGCCCACCTTCTCGTTCTTCGAAGATGCTCTGGTCGCCCCGGTCTAGAGCTGCTTCCTCTCGAAATAAACGCAGGCGAGCACCAGCAGCACTCCGGTTATCAGGAGGCTCGCTCCGAGGGTCAGCAGTGTGCTGGCATTCATGAGAAGCACGGGCAGGATGACCGCCGCAGAAAGCTGGTTCGATCCATAGAGCACCGCTATCACACCCACCAGCACCGAGGGCGAGGCGATGCCGATGAGCGCGCTCGCGCTCGAGGAGATGCCAATCATCCCCAGAGTGATGGCGAAGGATGAGAGCAGGTCGCCAACGAAGTTCGAGGGCAGAGCACCCATTCTCACCGTGTCCACGGCCAGGCCGAGCAGGATGGCAATGGTGGCCGCCACCACCACGCACAAGAACACGGCCAGGAACTTGGAGATGATGATATCCCAGCGCTTGATTGGCCGGATGACGAAGAGGTCGTACACCTTGCGCTCCTTCTCGTTGATGATTGTCACAGCCAGCATCACCGAGGAGAGGGTTCCTCCGATGGCTGAGACGACCAGTGCGATGAACGATGACAGGGGCGTCTGTCCGGCCGACGGTTGGGCATAGTATAAGAACAGGCCCAACAAAGGAAGCCCCACCCAAAGGAACAGCATGACCTTAGAGCGGTAGAAGCCGTTCAGTTCATCCCGGAAAAGGATGCCCAGGCTCACAGGCTCACCCCCTGCTGCAGGTAGCTCACATAGAGCTGTTCCAGCGACGGCTGCACGGGATATATGCCTCGGATGCGGAAGCCTTTGGCTATCAGCTGGGTCATGAGCTCGTGAATGATCGCATCCACGTCCACCTGCTCCTCTAATCGAAGAAGGTAGCGATCGCCCTGCAGATGCTCCCATGAACGGACGCCTGGAAGCGACTCTGCGACCGTCTCCCAGGTCGGGCCACCAGCCAGTTCCAAGAACACCTGTTTCCCCATAATCACTTGGCGCTTGAGTTCGTCCACCGTGCCCACATGCACCAGCCTTCCGGCGCTCAGTACGCCGATCCGATCCGCCAGGTCCTCTATGTCGCTGAGGATATGCGAGGAGAAGATGATGGTCCGCCCTTCCTTCCTCAGGTCGCGGAACAGCTGTTTGAAGGCGTAGCGGCTCTCCGGGTCCAGGCCGGCCACTGGCTCATCCAGGACCAGAAGCTCCGGGTCGTGCAGGATGGCTTGCGCCATGCCCACCTTCTGTAGCGTTCCTCCGGACAAAGCGGTAACTTTCCGGTAGCGGTATTCTGCGATGCCTAGACGATCCAAAGTGGAAGCGATCCTGGAATTGACCTCGGTCTTCGGAATGCCGGATAGCCTTCCGAAAGTGCTGAGCGCTTGGTCCACCGTCCTCCATTCCTGGAAGGCGGCCCTCTGCGGCAGATAGCCGAGCATCAGATTGACCTTGTCCTTGTTGCCGGCCAACGGTATCCCGTTTATCGAAACGCTTCCTTGATATCGCCCCAGGAGGCCGATCATGATGCGGATGGTGGTGGTCTTCCCCGCTCCGTTAGGGCCGATGTAGCCGAATATCTCACCCCGCTTGATTGAAAAGGATACGTCCTTCAGCGCCTCCACGCTGCGATAGGATTTGCTGACGTGGGAAAGGGAAACGATGTCGTCCTCTGGCATGATACCGCTCCCGTGGCCATCGCATTGTGGGCGAGATAAGGCTTACGCCATCGGGCAAGCGAAGCGCATATGGGAACGATTATGAGCGGGGGGATTCGATACGCCTCTCCGGAGCGAGGTGAATGACGGACAACTTGATGCGAGACATCGCCACGGAGAAGCGCTTCCTGTTCTTCGGGGGCAAGGGAGGGGTGGGCAAGACCACCATGGCCGCCGCCACCGCCATCTGGCTGGCGGACCAGGGTTACAAGACGCTCATCGTGGCCACCGATCCAACCGTATCACTGTCGGTCACCTTCCAGCAGCAGATAAGCGAAACGGAGATAACCCCGATCAAATGCGGCTGCAATCTTTCCGGACTGAACATCAACCCCAAGAAGGCGATGGGCATGTTCCAGTCAAGGATGACCGGCATGATGGAGGGATTCTCGACCCTCTTCGGCAGCGAACTTCTCAGCACGCCGTGCACGGAGGAGATCGCCGCCTTCGACCAATTCGTCAGCTTCATGCAGGACACGGAGCACGACAAGCTGGTCTTCGACACCGCTCCCACCGGCCACACCCTTCGCGAGCTGAGCATGCCCTTCGATTGGTCTGGATATCTGGCCAATCAGATAACCCACCGCCGAGAGCTCTCCGAGGCCTTGGGCTTCGTATACGACGAGGGGATGATTCAGGACCTGAACAAGGAGAAGGAACGCTACGACAACGCCATCAAGGGGCTGGCGGACCAGAGCATCTCCGCCTTCAACCTGGTGCTCCTGCCGGAGAAGATGCCTATCGAGGAAACGGCCCGGGCGGTCGAGGACCTGGGCAAGTTCGGAATCCACGTGCCAGCGCTCATCATCAACGAGGTCATTCCCCCGGAGGTGCTCCAGGGCAACTGGTTCCTGGAGCGGCGGAGGGCGACGCAGGAAATGTACCTCGTAGAGATCGACGAGAGGTTCGGCAGCTTGATCAAACGCCAGGTGCCGCTTTTCGAGAGCGACGTCTACGGTGTGGACAGCCTGAGGAAGATCGGAGGGCACCTCTATGCCTGAGAAGCTGAAGTTGACCTTGCTGTCGTTCGCTTGCTGCAATCCCCGCTTCGCCACCTTCGACAAGCAGTATCTGGAACGGATCAAGGAGGCGCTGGCGCAGCTGGGCGTGGAAGCTCAGCTGGATGTCGTGCACGCCACGGAGGCCATGATGACCCCGGACCGCTATGCCTGGATGAAGGAAGTGACACCGCTGTTCATGAAGTACGGCGCCGCCATCGCCCCCGCGCTCTTCGTGAACAATAAGCTCGAGTTCTACGGGGGCGTGCCGACGCTAGAGAAACTGGTGGAGACGCTGCGCAAGCACCTGACCTAAGCATCTACTTGCCATTGGTACGGCCACTTCGTACTTCCTGGACCACGTCAGGGAACGATTTTATAAGTATGTCGCCAGAAAACCCACGAACTTCAGTCGTGGGATGAATGGCGATAAAGTTCAAATGCCCGAATGACCGTGGCGTACACATCGCTCCATCGGGCACGGGACTGGCAACGGTCTGCTGGAAAGGCATTGGAACGCTCCCGATGGAGTAGGCCGCCGTGGCAGATGCCACCCTGCCTTGCAGGCAGGAGTCAGCCGACCGAATGCGCTCCGTTCCCAGAAATGGGCGTCCTTCGCGGAACCAACCGCCAAACGAAAACTGGAAGTGCAAGCCCACGATATTAATCGTGGGTAGCTGAC